>JAHJDR010000051.1 GCA_018812345.1 bacterium
AAAATCTATATTCTCATCATGATCACCTTGCTCAGCTTTTGTGGCTGGTGTAAAAATAGGTTCAGGTAATTTTTCAGCAAGCTGCAACCCCTCTGCTAATTTAATACCACAAACCGCACCTGTTTTTTTGTAATCTTTATACCCTGAACCCAAAATATAACCGCGCACCACACATTCAATGGGCAATGGCTTGGCTTTTTTTACAACAACAGCACGGTCTTTGAGCAATGCATATTCCTGGGCATCTGTGATCACGTCTGATAGTTTTTTTTCAGACTCATGACTTTTAATTATGTGTTTAAACTTTTGAAGCCAAAAGTTGGTGAGCTGTGTGAGCACAATACCTTTACCCAAAATGGGTTTTGATAAAACCACATCAAAAGCAGATATACGATCTGTTGCGACAATAAGAAGATCTTCATCGAGATCATACATATCTCTGACTTTACCACGAAATAGTAAGGGAAATTGGTTGAGATTGGATTGATACATTTTCTCGTTGTCCGTTGTCCGTTGTCCGTTGTCCGTTGTCCGTTAAAACGGAAACCGAGAAACGGTAACCGGAAAACTAAATTAGTTATTTATTCTAAGAGCATTATCTCTAGCATTTTTTGCATATGTATAGGCTTCAAGTGTCAAAGGAACAACCTTACCAATGTGGCGTCCTTTTTTATGCGTGCCATGCAGGTATCTTTTGGCTTCACGTTGCAAACGGATCGCTTGTCTGTAATTAACTTTATCAACTTTATTAGCACGTGCTTGCATAGCCTCACGAATCATATAACCCGTAGTCCCAATAGCATGCGTCACAGGATCAGCCTGAACACTCAAAGGACTTATTAAAACTACAGAAAAAACAATTAGCAAAAATTTCTTCATGACTATACCCTTTTTCATTTATGTATTTATGTATTTTTCAATTTTCAATTATAAAGGTATATTCCCATGTTTTTTCTTAGGATTCAAGTCAACTTTGCTTTTTAGCATTTCAAGAGCTTGAACAATTCGTTTACGCGTCTGAGCCGGATAGATCACTTCATCAATAAAACCTAACTCAGCGGCTTTATATGGGTTAGCAAATTTTTCACAATAGTGGTCCACGAGCTCTTGTTTTTTCTCTTCAGGATTTTCTGCTTGGGCAATTTCTTTACGCGAAACAATATTCACAGCACCTTGTGGTCCCATGACAGCAATTTCTGCTGTGGGATACGCATAATTAACATCCCCACGAATATGTTTGGAACTCATCACATCATAGGCACCACCATAAGCCTTGCGTGTAATGATCGTGATTTTGGGTACAGTGGCTTCGCAAAAGGCATACAAGAGTTTAGCACCATGAAAAATAATGCCATTTTCTTCTTGTTTAATACCTGGTAAAAATCCAGGTACATCTACAAAGGTAATCAAAGGAATATTAAAAGCATCACAATAACGCACAAACCGCGCCCCCTTTTTAGAGGCTTCTGTGTCTAAACAACCTGCTAACCAATTAGGTTGATTAGCCACAATTCCCACAGCCTGTCCATTAAAGCGGGCAAATCCCACAACTAGATTCTGGGCATAATTTTCATGCACTTCTAAAAATTTTCCATCATCAATGACTTTATGAATGACGTCTTTTATATCGTATGCTTTTCTGGAATTTTCTGGAACGAGTGTGTTGAGTTCTTCATCTTCTCGATCCCAGGGATCATTGGTTTTAACAACAGGTGCTTTTTGTGTATTATCTGATGGTGAATAACTTAAAATTTCACGAACAATTGTGAGTGCGTGTTTTTCATCTTCAGCAGCAAAATGAGCCACACCACTTTTTGAGGCATGAGCATCAGCGCCACCAAGATCTTCTTTATTCACCTCTTCATGCGTAACCGATTTAATCACTTCAGGCCCTGTAATAAACATGTGGGATGTTTTTTTTACCATGATAATAAAATCAGTCATGGCAGGACTGTAGACTGCCCCTCCGGCACACGGTCCCATAACTACTGAAATTTGTGGTATCACACCAGAAGACAGCACATTTTTTAAAAATATATCGGCATAACCAGCTAAACTAATGACACCCTCTTGAATACGAGCCCCACCTGAATCATTCAATCCAATAACAGGAACTCCTATTTTTGCAGCCATATCCATTATTTTGCAAATCTTTTTAGCAAAAGCCATACCCAATGAGCCACCATAGGCTGTAAAATCTTGAGCAAAAACACAAACCTTGCGGCCATGAATGGCACCATAACCTGTCACAACACCATCACCCAACACCTTTTTTTTCTCCATGCCAAAATCATGACAATCATGAGTGACAAAACGATCTACTTCCACAAATGACTCCTCATCTAGCAAATAGAGGAGCCGTTCTCTGGCTGTCATTTTACCAGCAGCATGTTGCTTTTCAATACGGTCTTGCCCACCACCTAACATGGCTTGTTTATTTTTTTGTTCAAGTAATTCTAACTTTGACATAATAATTCCTTGTATGCTTAGTGGGAACGACTTAACTGTATTTTTATAAAATCGTCAATTTGAAATATGGATACCCTTATCACAACGATCATAAAACGCCCCTACGTCGTTCTTTTTCTTCTCTCATATATAATTATTGCCACACGTGTTGTAAATTGGCGCTGGATGCTTCTCTTTCTTTTCAGCGGATACACAATCGCCTTTCTTAGCGAGTATTTATCTATTAATTATGGATTCCCCTATGGCTGGTATTTTTATAAATATGAAAATCTGCAGGGAGAATGGCTAAATAATGGTGTACCTGTATGGGATTCAGTGTCTTATGTCTTTATGTGTTTTGCAGGACTGTATACTGCGTACTATACATTGCGTCTAGCGTCTAGCCCTTCGACAAGCTCAGGGTCTAACGACGTCTATCGTCTAGCGTGTGAGAATAGATTTATACTCGTTCTTCTTTCAGCCTTATTCGTTACAATTCTTGACATCATCATCGACCCCATATCCCACATGGGTAAGCGTTGGTTTTTGGGTGAAATTTATTACTACCCTGATCCTGGGTTTTACTTTGACATTACTATGGCTAATTTTGCGGGTTGGTTTCTCGTCAGTGCCCTTATTAATTCTGTAGGTGTCTTCATTCTCAAATTTCCCAAATATGTTACCCTTTCAAAAATAAACAATTTCCTCTCTCTTGGACTATATTTCGGTGTCTTTGGTTTTGGACTCGCCATAACCATTTATTTACAAGAGTGGACACTACTTCTTTGTGATATCATATGGTTACTCTTGGTCATTTATTTTGTCTTTATCCGATTGACAAGATGTTCAAAGTAATGTGTATATACTTCAAATTACTTAATTAATTCATTTTTAAGGAGGGCATCATGCTCAAAAAAACACATTTACTGATCATGGTTTTGATCTGCCTTTTTTTGGCAGGTGTAAACTGTGGCGGTGGGTCTGGTAGCAGTGGCACAACAGGCACTGTTAGTTCAACAACAGGCACTGTTAGTTCAACAACAGGAACGCTCACAGCCCCTGACGGCACCCCCATGGCGGGAGCCACTGTAGCTCTTGTTGAGTCTTCAGCAACAAGCAGTTTAATTAAAATGGCCACAACAAATAAACACGGTCAAAAAATTCGTTTGCCAAAACTCACCGATGCTGATGGCGATACCTGTGATGATGTGGGCGCTTCTGTTTCTTCTGGTGATATTATCGCGTCTGATTGTACAGGCTCAAACGGTGAATACACGCTCACAGGCGAAATCCCCTGTGGTGAAAGCATCACTTTATATGCCAAACTAGGCAGTTTTGAACTCAATGTTTCTCTCACTATTACATGTGCTGATGATGATGATGATGGAAATTATGATGATGCAGACCTTTCAGGCATTGCCTTTGATGATGATTGCACGACTGATTCATCCGGCAGCAGTGGCGATGATGATTCAGAAACCATGCTAAAAAAACTCACACCTGATTACAGTCTTGATACAACAAGTTGTGAATTTAGCATTGCCTCTATGGCTGTTGTTACAGGTTATTATGATGAAATTCAAAATGTGTTAGCAAAATTGGGTTATGGGACTGTTGACAGCACAGGCGTACTTGAAACGCCCACAACAGAAGCTGAAGTGAGCGCTTTAGACTTCACCCTCATTGATGGCACAGGTTACCTCGATGATGACCTTTTCGATAATTTTGAAGATTTCATTAGCGATATAGACAATCTCACACCTTATGATATCATTTTCATCAACTGTGGTAACAGTGATGAAGATTTAGCCACAACGTATAAAGCTGTTTTACAAGAATACGTTGAAGGCGGTGGCAAACTCTACATCACAGATTGGTCTTACATGTTTGTAGAAAGCCCCTTCCCTAGTTTTATGGATTTCATGGGTGGTGGTGATGATTTATCAACCTCAGAATGGCCAACAACATCCGCTAAAATTGGTGATTCTGACATAACCAGCGATGCCACTGTTAACGATGCCACATTAAAAGCATGGCTTGGTGATGATGATGTAACAGTCAATGATGGTGACATGAGCGACTATGAAGATTGCTATGGTTTAGATGATACGTTGATCAATGCCAAAGAAGGCGCGTTAAATGCTGATGAAACCATAACCATTGGTGATTTTCTCAGTGATTGGGTAGTCATGGATGGCGCACACACAGGCGTTGATATTGATCCTAAAATCTGGATTACCGGCCCTGTATCTTATACAGGCTCTAGTGGTACTGTTGATGAACCCTTAACAGTTACAAGAGAAGAAGGTGAAGGACGTATTCTTTATACATCGTATCACACAGCTCACTCTTGCCCCACAACAGGCTTCTGGCCACAAGAAAGAATCCTACAATACCTCGTATTTGAACTCTAACTTTTTCTTGGCAATTCTTTATAAACCCGATCCACCTAGGTGGATCGGGTTTTTTTAAAACCTATGACCACAAACACAGACCATACCCGCGGCTTACAAAAACGAGCCTTAATTGCCACCAGTGCTATTTTTGGCAGTCGTATTTTAGGTCTTATTCGCGAACAAATCTTTGCCTTCTTTTTTGGTGCGGGCGCTGTGCTTGATGCCTTTTACGTGGCCTTCCGCATTCCCAATCTTTTAAGAGACTTGGCTGCTGAAGGCGCTTTATCACAAAGTTTTATTACTATTTTTTCTCAGAAATTAATTACAGGCAACAAACAAGAAGCCCATACCCTGGCAAACAAAACCATAACGTTCATCATGCTGGTGATGGGTGTCATCACAATTCTTGGTGAAATCTTTGCGCCTTTCTTAGTACGCTTAATTGGCCCCGGGTTTCTCAATGACCCTGAAAAATTTAATCTCACAGTACAACTCCTCAGAATTCTCTTTCCCTACATCTTCTTCATCTCTTTAGCCGCACTGGTTATGGGCATCCTTAATGCCAACAAGAAATTTTTCATCCCTTTCAGTGCTTCAACATTTGGTAATCTTACAGCCATTTGTATTGGTCTCTTATTTGCCTACTTTTTATCACCTGATTACATAGGACAAACCTATAACAAAATTTTTTATGGTTCCAAATTTATTACCCAAGATTGGCTCGCCCTTTCAAGCGCTATTAGTGGCATGGCTTTGGGCACGTTAGTAGCTGGCTTAGGACAGTTTCTTTTCCAATTACCTGCGGTGGCAAAACTCGGTTTTTTTCCTAAACTAAATTTTAAACTCAACGATGTTGGTTTGATTAAAGTCTTAAAGCTTACAGGGCCAGCCATCATTGCGGGCTCAGCCGTTCAAATTAATGTCATGATTAATACCATTTTTGCTTCTTATTTGGCAGATGGTTCTGTCGCTTATTTACAATTTTCCTTTAGACTCATGCAATTTCCCTTAGGTCTTTTTGGTGTCGCTATCGCGGCCGCATCAGCACCTGTACTCGCACAATTGATCACACAAAAACGAAATGACAAGTTTAGAGAGTCGATTCAATCATCTATTCAAATGAGCCTCTTCCTCACCTTACCCTCTATGGTGGGACTTATTACCCTAGGCTATGCTATTATTTCACTCATTTATCAGCACGGACATTTCACAGCGTATCAAACAACACAAACAGCCTATGCACTCATGGCCTATGCTCTCGGCATTTCTTCCTACTCACTCATTAAAATCTATCAGCCTGCTTATCTAGCCTTTCATGATGCCAAAACCCCCATGAAGATTTCTCTTCTCTCTATTGTTGTTAATGCAGCTATTAACAGTTTTTTTATCTTTGTTCTCAAGCTCGATCATTGGGCCATTGCTCTGTGCACATCTATTGTTGCCCTCTTTGATGTTATGTTACAATCCTTTTTCTTTAAGAGAAAGCTCAACAATGTTTGGACAAAATCTCTTGCGTTAACTGCTTGTAAAACATTGGTGGCTGCTAGCATCATGGGTGTGTGTGTCTATTTTGGCGTTAATTATTTAAACACATTTCTTTCTTCAGACAAACTCATGGAGCAGATATTTCTTGTTCTCATCCCCATTCTGTATGCCATACCTGTTTATTTGTTAAGTGCCTATATTTTAAGGATTCCTGATGCTGTTTTTTACATAAACAAAATAAAATCTAAATTCTTTTAACAAAAGTATTGATCCTAAAAAATTGTTCCTTTAGCGTGACTAACGATGGGTGCTGCAAAAAATTTAATTCTTGTTATTTTTATTTCACTACTGACTATATCGCCACTTCTTCATGCCAAAATACATGAACCAGTACGCGCAACTAATGGCATGGTTGTAACATCTGAAAAGTTAGCCGCACAAGCAGGTCTAAATGTTTTAAAAAATGGCGGTAATGCCGTTGATGCCGCTGTTACGATTGGATTTGCCCTAGCCGTCACACTCCCACGAGCCGGCAATTTAGGCGGCGGCGGCTTTATGCTGCTCAGAAATGCACCCACAAATGAAATTATAGCTTTGGACTATCGAGAAACCGCGCCAAAAAAAGCAACAGAAACTATGTTCCTCAATAAAGAAGGCACCCCAGATGCGGCGTTATCCTTAAATAGTTATTTAGCAGTGGGTGTGCCGGGAACGGTATCTGGACTCGCTTATGCCTTAGAAAAATATGGCACCATCAGCCTAAGCCAAGCCCTTAAACCAGCCATTGATCTTGCCGAGAAAGGCTTCATTGTTTCTCAAGAATTGGCCACATCACTTAGTACATACAAAGACTCTCTCGCCAAACATGCTTCCACAAAACAAGTTTTCTTTAAAAATGATGGCAACACATACCAAGCTGGTGATCTTTTCATTCAACCTGATCTAGCAACCTCACTAAAACTCATTGCGCAACATGGCATTAAAGCTTTCTATCAAGGAGAACTAGCTGAAAAAATCGTAGCACACATAAAAATTAATGGTGGCATAATGGCGTTAACTGACCTCGCTACCTATAAACCTCTTGTACGAAAGCCTGTTCAGGGCACTTACCGTGGTTACACAGTTTATTCTATGCCCCCACCCAGTTCTGGTGGTACTCATCTGATTCAGATGCTTAATATGTTGGAACAATATCCCTTACAAAAAATGGGCGCAACATCACCAAAAACAATTCATCTTCTCGCGGAAACAATGCGCCGTGCCTATGCTGATCGCTCCACCCATATCGGCGATCCTCATTTTGTATCTGTCCCGACTCAAGAACTTACGAACAAACTCTACGCAAAAAAAATCACTCAATCTATTAAACAAAACAAAGCCTCCCTCAGCACAGCCATCAAAGCAGGCTCTCCAGAAAGCTTCTCAGAAAAACATGATACAACACATTACTCTGTCATGGATAAATGGGGAAATGTTGTTTCTAATACTTATACACTAAATACAAGTTATGGCATGAAGGGTGTTGTCGACGGCACAGGCATTTTACTCAATAATGAAATGGATGACTTCACAGCTAAACCAGGTTTTAAAAATGCCTATGGTTTGATCACTAATGAAAAAAATAAAATTGAACCGGGAAAACGCATGCTAAGTTCTATGACACCCACAATCGTCATGAAAGAGGCCAAACCATTTTTGGTCACGGGTAGTCCTGGAGGCAGTCACATCATCACAACTGTGTTACAAATCATCTCCTATGTCATTGACCATAAAATGGATATTGCCACAGCAACCTATGCCCCTCGCATACACCACCAATGGTTACCTGATATCCTCAGTTTAGAAAAAGGCATTAATACCGATACCATACAGGCCTTAAAAAAAATGGGGCACAAAGTTGAAGAAATGCCCCCATCAGGAGCTGCCAATAGTATTGTATTTCAAAATAATGTCTTTTTTGGATTAGCAGATCCCAGACGACTAGATGGCGCAACTCTAGGTTTCTAAGATAGTCACGCAACTTTTCAAAAAAAGTACCGAAAATAGATATATGAGATAATGCTGTTATATTTTTTTTATATAATTTCAACAAGTTAAGAACAGTCAAACCCATGAAAAAAACTGCTTACTCTGTAAAAAATACGCACTCCCTAAAAGAAAACTTAAGCTTTTTACAACTATTTGTAATTATTTCTCTTTTAATGTTTATTGTTCTAACAGCGATCGTCTGCACACCTGTTGCCTATGCCGGCAATCCTTTGTACATGAAAACAGATGGCACACCCTTGGTGTGGGATACAAGTAAGACAATTAAGTACAAAGTCGATCCTAAAGGATTAGGAAAGCTGAGCTATGATCAGTCTGTTGCCTTAGTAAACTTAGCCATGTCTGTGTGGGAATCTGTAGCGAGCACAGGAATTCAGTTTGAATATTTAGGCCCTTTGGATGAAAGTATTACAATTAATAATTGGGAAAAGTTAGCCGGCAATTTTATCTATCATGACAGCGCCTCTTCATCAGCTGATAAGGTCAGCGAATCACAAAGCGAAGGATATCTTGTCATAGGTTTTGATGAAGTCGGTGCCATTTTAGAAGCCAAAGGAAGTTCAGGGGCTTCTGGAGCACAATCAATAACAGGTATTCAAGGCACCTATGAAAATCCAAAGTTCATCTCAAGTGCACATGTGTTTCTCAATGGTTATTACTATGACGGTGATGATGATATTCCTGATTTAAGTCTTACAGATCTTTTATCTGTTCTTGTCCATGAACTAGGACATGTACTCGGTCTTGACCACAACCTGTCCCATTATCCTCTCTATACTGATATTATGAATGGAGACTTAGATCCCTCATATGCACGCTACTTACCAACTATGTTTCCTCGATTTATCCGTACAACAGGCCATTATCTCTTAAGTCTTAATCCTGATGATATAGCCACACTGAAATGGCTCTACAGTGATGATGATAGCTATTTCCTCATTACGGGAACCCTAACAGATAGCAACGGGCAGCCTCAGGATAAGATCAATGTTAACTCTCGAAATATAAATGCAAGCTTATGTGAAGTCTATTCGCAGGCCACTAGTGTTACATGCAGTGAAAGAAATACCCTAGCAGATAGTAGCGGTGATGCTTATTTTACAGGAAAATATTGTGAGAATGATTCTGCTCTTGGCGATTTTGTCATCCCTATATTAGATGTTGCGCAACACACTATTGATATTCATGAAATCCCTGAAAATTTTTCTACTTCCATCGCCCGATTTGATGGAACCCTCAATGAACTCACTCATGTTGCTGAATTTTATAATGTAAATGATTCTGAAGTTGATGATCCCTACACCTATACAACCTTTTCCATTTTTGAAGATAAAGATTATCTCGACATCACACTCTCACAACCAACCTCTGGAGAGGACCTTGATTATATTGACTATTCCTACTTTGAAAAAAACACCTTCTTTGAAACATCAGATCCAAATCAAACTTATTGTCCAGAAACAAGTGAGTATGATGAGGACACAATCTTACATATTATAAATACAACAGTCATCGCCCCATCAATAGCTGTTCAAAACGAAGCACAAAACGCCTCAGGATGCTCTCTTAAGAGAGAACTCGTGAGCCAACGCCAACCACAAAGCCTGCCTCTTTTCTTTCTCTTACTATTTAGCTTGCTCATTCTACGAGCCAAAACAATAAAAAATCATTTCATTTGATCTTCAAACTCATTTTGATAAGATACAAATCAAAGGAGAACAAAAAATGAAGAAATGGCTTTTCCTTATTCTATTAGCCTGTGCTATTATGTATTATTTTCTCCCCATGATCGATGAGTCAATATCGGAAAGTTATAATGAAGAGTTTGGCGAATTAGATCCTAATTCCGTCTACGAGGATGATGGTGAAGAAACTGCCTGGGATAAAATCAAAGAATTCTTCGAAAATCTTTTTGAATCTGACAAAGAAGAAGAATACATCTATCGTTAGACTGATTTCTCCCACATCTTTTTAAATTGGGCACATAGGTAAAAAGATCCGCATACAATAAGAGGTCGTTTGTCGTGACGCGCTTCGATTTTACGCTTAAGAATGTGATCAACGTTAACAACCTCTCCTCCAAGCTCATTACAGACCTTTTCGTAAATAACCTCTTCTGTTGTTTCTTGACCACCATCAAAACGAGCCCAATAACAAGCATGCGATGACTGAATAATCTGTGCTAATTGTTTAAAATTACGATTTTTCAAACAACCAAACACAAGATCATAATCATCACCCCACTTGCGATCTATAAAATACTTTAATCGCTCTAAGGCAGGCTGGTTATGTGCACCATCACGAATAATAATAGGATCCTGGCTCATGACTTCAAAACGTGCTGGGGGCCTAACAATCTTTGAGCTCAATAACTTTTTAAAAGATACAGGAAACCCCATTTGATTTAGTAAATTTGCCACTGCTAAGGTGAAAGAAAGGGCTTGAGCAAAATAATGGTTTGTATCATCAGTCATGACGATATCCTGTGACGAACCTACCAAGTCACCTACATTATGAAACGGAACATTCTGCGTTACACAGAATTGATGAGCGACCTTGCAAAGACTTTCTTGCACATATCCCATGATAAAATGAGATTGCGGTTTTATAATTTGCAATTTTTCAACGAGGATTTCTTCCACGGTATTTCCCAAGTACTCCATGTGATCTAGCCCCACCGAAGTGATCCCAGAAATAAGAGCTTCCGATACAATATTGCTAGCATCCCAGCGCCCACCTAAGCCTGTTTCCAGAACAACAAAGTCAACTTTGCTTTGTGCAAAAAATTGTAAAGCCAAAAGAATCGTCCATTCAAAATACGTTAAAGCATGATCGTCACCAAGCCGTGAAAACAAGAATTCATGCGTTTGTAATAATTCTTCTGGACTGATTTTTCTCACGTTGTCTGTAAAGTGATCTGAGATTTGTATCCGCTCACGGTAATCATCAACATGGGGTGATAACGTTAGCCCCACACGATAACCATTTTTTGCTAAGAGCTGCGCTATATATTGACAGGTTGAACCTTTTCCATTTGTACCTGCAATATGAATAATTTTATAGTTTTTATCAGGATAATTTAATAAGGCGATCGCTTTTTTCATACGATCCAAACCAGGATGTACACCACGGAAGCTAATTTTATCTAGATAGGAATAAAAGGGTATTAACATGCTATTCTCGCTTAATAGCCACAACAGTCACGTCATCTAAAATGACGTCAGTCGTTCGATAAGATAAGACATCTGTTATGATATTATTAACAACGTCATGACAGCCCTTTATTGCGGTTTCCTGTGTGATTTCCTGCAAACGATCAAAACCAAACACATGCCCATCTGAGCCAACACTTTCAATCACGCCATCTGTGTATAGAATCATCCCATCTTGAGGAGTAAAGCAACCTTGGATATTTTCGTAGACTTCATCCTTATTAACACCAAGAACTAAACCAGAATTTAATGCCGGTACGTGAGTTTTCAAAAAAATAGGAGGGTAATGTCCGGCATTTGATATTTCATAGGAATGATCTTTAATATCAATGCGAACAAGCAAACACGAAACAAATTGTTCCACCTTTGTAAGGTCAGTATATAAGGATCTATTGAGATAAGTTAAAACAAGAGCAGGATCTTTCACGACGTTTAGATAAGCTTTTAATTGAGAGCGGAAGTTAACCATGGTAACAGCGCTACGCGTATTATGGCCGGAAACATCTGCCACAACAACAAACAAATAGTGATCCATATAAAAGAAATCAAAATAATCTCCCCCCACCGATTGAGCCATCTCACAGCGCCCTGCTAATTGATACCCCTCTATTTGAGGTGCTTTTTTAGGCAAATAAGAACTCTGGATAAGACGCACCTGCTCCATCTCTTGAGCCAGCCTCTCTTTTTCTTTGATCTCTTTAACAAGTCCTCTAATGTATAAACATGCCATTGCGTGATTGGCTATCGTAGATAAAACTTTTAAATCCTGCTTGGTAAATTTTTTACCATCAATACGATCGGTGAGATTAATCACACCAATGGGTTTTTCATCCAGTCGCAAAGGGGAACAAATCATGGGTGCTGAAATAAATGATTTAGTTTTGTAATGTTCTTTTTTTTCAATACCGCGTGTATTGCTATCGATATCTTCAATAAGAAGGGGGCGCGCATGCTGAAAAACATAACCGCTTACACCTTCACCAGAACGAACAAGCGTGTCTTCCTGGACTTTTTTTGAAATGCCAGAGCTTGCCACCATGCGTAATGATTTTATTTTTTCATCGTAGATAAGAACAGAAGCCCTTTCAACATGAAAAAGCCCCAGTGCTTCCTTTAAAATGATTTGATACACCTCTTTTTCACTGGCATTACCAATAATGGCTTCACTGAGCTCATAAAGCAAATCAAGTTCTTTAGCTGTTGCGTGATGCGCCACGAGATTTCTTTTAAAAGTAAGGGCATTATGCTTTTTCATTTTCTTATAGGAAACAACTTCGCCAAGTTGCTTCATCATAAAAATACCCCGCCCAGAGGCCTTCAAATCATTCAAATCAGGAACAGGCACACTATCAACATCAAAACCCTTACCATGATCATAAACCTCAAAAACCACGACATGATCATCTAATACAAATCGTCCTTCAATAACTCCATTTTGTTTTAATTCGTCAGCATGTCGGATGGCGTTGGCAATAGCTTCTATAAAGGCTATCTTCAAATCATTGGATAGGCGATTAGAAAAAATAATTTTGGGTTTCTGCTTTTGTAATTTGAGCAAAGAGGCCACAAAAACATCAATAATAGTCTGCTCTGAAGTTATTTTGAACGGAACAATACTTTTCATAATTAAGTTTGAACAACTGATTAGTGTGTTTTCTTATAAAAACTATCCACTGCTTCCTCATTATTTTCAAATATTTCAAAAACACGATCAAGACGTGTTATTTGAAATATGGAACGAACATCATCACGCAGGTTTGATAATTTTATATCGCCTTTATTTTCACGTAAGTTCTTTGCCAAAGAAACAAGAGTCCCCAAACAAGAACTATCAATAAAGGTTACCTGAGAAAAATCCAGAACCACATCATTTTCATGCGCGTGCGAGGCTGTTACCAGTTTATCCTTGAAAACTTGCTGCACAGACACATCAAGAGATCCTGTTAAACCAACAATGGCTACCTCATGTTGTTTTTTTACATTAATATCCATGTCATCTCCCCATATCATTAGAATTGTAATCCAAATTTTTTCACCTTGCGGTATAATGTGGCTTGTCCAATTTTTAATTTCTTGGCGGCTACCGTAATGTTTCCTTGAAATTTCATTAACGCCGCCTCAATCGCCTGGCGTTCAAGATCATCAAGAGGAATGATTTGCTTACCACTCTTTAAGATTTGTGATTCATCACTGTAACCAATAGAGCAATTCACATTTTGAATATGTGGCGGTAAGTGTTTTAATTTTACCTGAGAACTATCATGCAAAACAACTATGCGCTCGACAGTATTTTCTAATTCGCGAACATTTCCAGGCCAATCATAGTTAATAAGGGCTTCCATGGCATCATTAGAGAAATCTAAGAAAATACGATTGTTTTTTGCAGAACA
>JAHJDR010000380.1 GCA_018812345.1 bacterium
CGATAACCGAGAACCGATAATGCAATTAGTAATACTCGCAGCAGGACAAGGAACACGCCTTGGTGACAAAGCACAGAATAAACCGAAATGTCTTGTCGCGGTTAACGCGAATGACGTGTATTTCAGTCGTCAATTAACTGCCTTTAACAAGTTTTCATTTTCAAAGAAAATGATCGTGGGCGGGTATGGCATAGATGTGTTAAAGGCTTTTTTGCAACAGCAGGGCGAAGCTGATTATGAATTAATCACTAATACAGAGTTTCACAAAGGAAACCTTTATTCGTTACTCGCTGCTAAGAATGGCATTACAGATGGTTTTTATATTTTTAATGCAGACCATTATTATTCTCCAGAAACATATGAAAAAATGCTGACGACTGCTCCTTCTCAGATTACAATCTATTGTGATCAAGATCGTGATTTGAGTGATGATGATATGAAGGTCCTTTCTTGTGAGAACAGCATTTTATCGATTGATAAAAAACTACATGATTTTGATTATGGCTATGTGGGGGTGACTTTTGTTCCCCAACATAAATTGCAAACTTATTGGCAGGCTGTAGAGGCTACAACACAACGATTAGGTGATAAAGCTCATGTAGAAGCGGTTCTTAATGAATTGATTACGCATGATGAAAAAATAAATATTGTCGACATTTCTGGTTCTTGGTGGACGGAAATAGACACCCCGGAGGACTTAGTGCAAGCGAGCAAGATAATTTTTGAAGCAACCAAGGACGAAAAAAACAATTAACATAGGAGCATTGGAGCGTTGGCGCATTGGCGCATATGAAAGATGAAAAAAGAAGGACACATATTACGCGTTGTTGCTTTTTTAATTGGGATCCTGATTTTTGTGTATACCATATACAAATTTGGTGGTGTGCGTTTGATTGCTACTAATCTTGGTGAGATGCGTTATTACTATGGGTTAATTGCTCTCAATTCATTTGTTTGGATGCTGTTCTACACAGGTGCCTGGCGACAAATGTTTCGTGGACTAAAAGAGAAAATATCTTTTAGTAAACTTTTTCGCATTAAACTTTGTGGTGAGGGCGTGAATTTCATGACGCCACTTGGTTTTATGGCAGGTGATCCTATTCGGTTACTTCTCTTAAAAAAGCATTTTGGTCCAGAAGCTAGGTTGCGTTCTGTTGTGATTGATCGCACATTACATAGTTTAGCAGCACAATATTTTAACATCATTGGCATTTCACTTATTTTTACGCAAACAATCGCCTTTCCTTTATGGATACTTTTGGGTTTGTTATTATTGTATCTTTTTATTTGTACGATCTTAACAATCCTTATTGTACGCATGACTACGGGTAAGGGATTTGGTATTTTTGAAAAACTTTTTGTTTGGATTAAATTAGAAAAACGATTTCCTAAAGCTCATGATCTGTTATGTGAATTACGTTCTAATCTCAATTATTATCGCGATCGTCCAAAGTATCCTTTTTTTATAGCCTTTACCTATCATTTCATAGGACGTTTTTTAGGTGCTGTTGAAATCATGATTGCTTGTTATTGTTTTACGCACCACTTTGATTTAGTTTTTTCTGTGATTTTAGCATCACTCACGTCATTTTTTGCCGTGGCTTTTGGTTTTATTCCGGGAGCTTTAGGAATCTTAGAAACTATGTATGCACAGTTTTTTACGTTATATGGTTATCCTCCTGATATGGGGATTACGATTCAGATTGTGAGACGAATGCGTGTCTTATTTTGGGTTGGCATTGGTATCATGTTACTCGATTATGAATCCATTGGTGATTACACAAAAAAACTTAGGAATTCAAAGCTGTTAGGGCGCAAAACAAAAAAATTGACAAAGTCTTAATTTGGCATAATAGGCGCCAATTATATGTAAAAATATAACTTAGTGTCAGAGGAGAGAAAAAATGAAAATAGAAGCGATGACAGATGATGAAATTTTAGAAGGTATTCAAGAAGCTTTTGAAGAAGATGGTCGTCTAAGTTTACATTACATAGATATCGAAGTTGTTGATGGGAGTATAACGATAGCTGGTCGTGTAACCAGTGAAGATGAACTGCAAATTATTGATGAGCTTCTTACTGATACTCTTGAACTAGAAGATGTTAAAAATAAAGTATGGGTTGATGAGACACTCTCATATGAAGACCCAGAAGACACAGCTCCTGATATTAAAGGCTTGACGTTTGACGATGATGAAATCGATGATGAAAGCTATACTGAAGAGGAAGAAGAGGAAGAAGAAGCTTTCTAATTCTCATACCACGAGCTCAGTCAAATCCTTCTCTGCTAACTAATAAACAGACAACAGATTGATATTGTTATCAAAATATTTTTATTGCCCATGATAAATTATTAATAGCTAGTTTATCTTCTGGTAACAAGCTAACAGGGTCTTTTTAGTGTTCTGATGCGTACTTATTTTCCTGATAACTATCAGGAAAATAATGATAAAAAACTCTAATATATGTCTTGCAGCACGGGCTTTCTTTGGTTATTAAGGCACCGATTTTAAAAAATATAATAATTCACGCGACCAAGCACTCAACTTTATTGAGTGCTCGGCAAGCACCCTGCGCACGACCCCCCGCAAACGGGACAGGCGCACGACGCAGTACGGAGGTTAAAATGACACGTAAGATGGTAACAATTGATGGTAACGAAGCGGCTGGTTATGTCGCCCATAAAATTAATGAAGTTTGTGCTATTTATCCCATTACACCTTCTTCTGCTATGGGAGAGTGGGCTGATGAATTTTCAGCAAAAGGTTTTAAAAATATCTGGGGAACAGTTCCTTCGGTCGTTGAAATGCAAAGTGAAGGTGGCGCTGCGGGTGCTGTTCATGGTGCCTTGCAATCTGGATCACTCACTACAACGTTTACAGCCTCTCAAGGGTTGCTTCTCATGATTCCTAACATGTATAAAATTGCCGGTGAACTCACCGCAACAGTTTTTCATGTATCAGCACGTACATTAGCCACACATGCCTTATCTATTTTTGGTGATCATAGTGATGTGATGAGTGTGCGTAGTACGGGTTGGGCTCTTTGGGCTGCAAATTCTGTTCAAGAAATCATGGATTTTGCTTTGATCACGCAAGCAGCAACACTTGAAGCCAGAGTGCCTATTGTTCATTTCTTTGATGGTTTTAGAACATCGCATGAAGTTCAAAAAGTTGAGCAACTGACTGAAGATGACATGCGTGCCATGATTGATGATAACCTTGTTATTGCTCATCGTGAACGTGCCTTATCTCCTGATAAACCTGTTATTCGTGGTACAGCACAAAATCCTGACGTGTTTTTTCAAGCACGTGAAGCCTGTAACCCTTATTATGACAAGGCTCCTGAAATTTTCCAAAAAACCATGGATAAATTTGCAAAACTTACAGGTCGTCAATATCATCTCTTTGATTACGAAGGTGATGCAAACGCAGAACGTGTGATCATCATTATGGGATCCGGAGCTGATACTGTTCATGAAACCATGGAACATTTAAATGCGAAGGGTGAAAAAGTTGGTCTTCTGAAAGTACATGTTTATAGACCTTTCTCCATAAAAGATTTTGTGGCAGCTCTTCCCGCAGCTGTAAAAACAGTGACAACACTTGATCGTACAAAAGAACCTGGCGCAATAGGCGAACCACTTTATCTGGATGTTGTGAGCGCTCTTACAGAGCAAAATCGCTCCATTAAAGTTTTAGGTGGTCGTTATGGTTTGTCCTCTAAAGAATTCACACCCGCCATGGTGAAGGCTATTTATGAGAACATGAATTTAGGTGAAGTCAAAAATCATTTTACGATTGGTATAAATGATGATGTGACGCACACAAGCTTAGTGTATGACAAAAAATTCATGATTGAACCTGATAACGTTATTCGTTGCATGTTCTGGGGTTTGGGTTCTGATGGTACGGTTGGTGCCAACAAGAACTCTATTAAGATTATTGGTGAAGGCACTGATAATTTTGTTCAAGGTTATTTTGTTTATGATTCCAAAAAAGCGGGTGCGGTTACCGTTTCTCACTTACGATTTGGCCCCAAAGCTATTCAATCAATTTATTTAATTGATTCGGCAAATTTCGTTGCCTGTCATCAACCTGTGTTCCTTGATTGTTATGACATGTTAGAGGCGGCAAAAGAGGGTGCAACGTTCTTGCTCAATTCAAAACATTCAGCCAAAGACGTCTGGGAAAAACTTCCTCGTATTCACCAAGAACACATTGTGAACAAAAAAATTAAGTTCTATGTCATTGATGCTTACAAAGTAGCTAAGGAAACAGGCATGGGCGCTCGCATTAATACCATTATGCAAACATGTTTCTTTGCTATTTCTGGTGTTTTAGAAAGAGAAGAGGCCATTGCTAAAATTAAAGAAGCTATTCGTAAGACCTATGGTAAAAAAGGCGAAGAAATTGTTCAAATGAACTTTGAAGCGGTAGATAAAACTCTTGCGAACTTGCACCAAGTTGAAGTTCCCCAAATAGTTACGAGCACTATTGAATTGCCAGCACCTGTTACAGATGATGCTCCTGAATATGTGAAAAATGTTTTGGGTAAAATCATTTCTTACAAAGGTGACGAATTGCCTGTAAGTGCCTTTCCAGCAGATGGCACATTCCCTACAGCAACAAGTAAATATGAAAAAAGAAACCTGGCATTAGAAGTTCCTGCTTGGGAAACTGACATTTGTATTCAATGTGCTAAATGTACGATTGTTTGTCCTCATGCTGCTATTCGTGCAAAAATATATGATACAGAACATCTGGAAGGAGCTCCCAGCACATTTAAGCATGTAGAAGCCAAAGGTGGAAAAGACATCAAAGGTAAATGCTTTACGATTCAAGTGGCTGCAGAAGATTGCACAGGTTGTGGCGTTTGCGTGGAAGCCTGTCCAGCCAAAGATAAAGTAGATCCTAAGCGTAAAGCCATCAACATGACAGACCAGGCTCCTTTAAGACTCCCAGAACGTGAGAACTATTCCTTTTTCTTAAAAGTTCCCACGATTGCTCGTGGTGTCTTAAAAGTAGATACTGTTAAAGGCTCACAAATGCTTGATCCTTTATTTGAGTTCTCAGGTGCGTGCTCTGGTTGTGGTGAAACACCCTATGTAACGCTCATGACACAACTCTTTGGTGAGCGTGCTCTTATTGCGAATGCTACGGGTTGTTCTTCTATTTATGGTGGAAACCTCCCCACAACACCTTATGCGGTAAATGCAGAAGGCAAGGGCCCCACATGGTCAAACTCATTATTTGAAGATTGTGCTGAGTTTGGTTTGGGTTTTAGACTCACAGCAGACAAGCATATGGAACAGGCTAAAGAGCTCGTGGTTAAATTAAAAGACCAAGTAGGTGCGGATTTAGTAGAAAATATTGTGACAGCTGTTCAGGTTACTGATGAAGACATCTCTGAGCAATGGAAACGTGTTGGTTTGCTCAGAGATAAACTCAAAGGCATGGGTGACTCATCTGAAGTAAAACACCTCACCAGTCTTACAAACTATCTTGTTAAGAAGAGTGTGTGGATTCTTGGTGGCGACGGTTGGGCCTATGACATTGGTTATGGTGGTTTAGATCACGTTCTGGCCAGTGGTCGCAATGTGAATGTCCTTGTTTTGGATACAGGCGTGTACTCTAATACGGGTGGTCAATGTTCCAAAGCAACACCTATGGGTGCTGTGGCTAAGTTTGCGGCAAGTGGTCGTCCTTCCATGAGAAAAGATCTCGGTCTTATGGCTATGAGCTATGGCAATGTGTATGTGGCTCAAGTCGCAATGGGTGCAAATGATAATCAAGTTGTTAAGGCTTTTGTAGAAGCCGAACAATATGAGGGACCCTCACTCATCATTGCTTATTCACACTGTATTGCCCATGGCATTACAATGAGAAAAGGCTTGTCACATCAAAAAGCAGCTGTAGAAAGTGGTTTCTGGCCCTTATATCGCTTTAACCCCATGTTAAAAGATGAAGGTAAGAATCCTTTTAAACTCGAATCTAAAACTCCTACACTGGCTTACAAAGAATGGGCTTTAAGCGAAACACGCTTTAAAATGCTCATGAAATCCAATCCTGAGGTGGCTGAAAGACTATTAAATAAAGCCTCTGAAGAGAATCTATTTCGTTGGGGCTTCTATGAGAAGATTGCGAGCATGTATGAGCCAAAAAAGGCTTAGGGCGTAAGGCTCAAGGCTTAAGGCTTAAGGCTTAAGGTATTGAATAGGAAGGGTGGTGTTAACGCATCACCTTTTTTTTTGGCTTAATTTATAGGGGTGTCAAAAATAATGTTGACTCATTTTGAACTCTTATGACATGTGCCATTCTTAATAGATATGGGCATATATCTATCACTATAAATATAAATTAATTACAAATGGCTAAAGACGTCTGTCGTCTGTCGCCGTGCCTGCCTCCGGCAGGGCTATCGTCTAGCGTATAGTCTGAATTATAGGAGAGACAACTATGGGTGAAAGTAGTGTTTTGCGTCAATATGGCCTACCAGCATTATCTCGAGAAGATTTTAATCGTTTAGCTAAGGAAATTGGTGATGATGTGGCGCCATTTCGTTGGATTTCTGATGATAAGAACCCAGGCATTGTTGATCCTGATGAACTTTTATTTCCGCGGCAGATGGATCATCATAAATATATCATGCAACGGCCTCCATATACGTTTACGTTAGATTTTCATGATGCTTATGTTGAGCTCGTTAATTTGAAACGGCGTGAGGTTGTGCGTGCCTCACTTGATGAAGCCATACCTGTAACGTTCCAAACAGATTTACGTCATTTATCAGCACCCAAAAAAGCCATGGTGCGCGAACTCGTGGTGACAAAACAAATGATTGAAACTCTTTATCGTAAACAAAATGGTTCTTATAAGTATGTAGAACAGGTAGCGGCTGCGCGAGAAACAGACCCAGAATCCTATGCTCTTTTTATGAGAAATGAAGGGCCTTGGTGTGAGGCACCCGCAACAGCTGCCAATCCCTTTTGTCATGCCTTGTTTGGTTTTCCTAAGCAGGTTGTGGGTGTGTATCCCAGTGATATTGACGTGACTGATGAGTTTTGCGCTTCTTTAACACAAGAGCAGAATGATCCCATGACACTGCTTGCCTATAATGCTGAGGGTGATCTTGTAGGCACTCCTTATCATGAACAAGAATATTATGCTCATGACATGATTGCGGTTGCTCGTTCTTTAGAAAGGGCGGCAGGTCATCTCAATGGTATTCCTGAAGAGAAAGCCATGGTAGATTATCTTTTAGCCGCTGCCAATGCCTTTAGAACAGGAGATTGGGAGAATGCTGATGAAAAATGGGTGGCCATGAATCGCTATGGAGGTGATTTTGCGCTTCGTGTAGCCCCTGATGAACAGTACTGGGATCCATGTGGACGCACAGCTGGTTTTGAGTTTTGGTTTGCTGTTATTGATAAAGAGGCAGAAGCCATGGTGGATAAATTTCAATTAGCCGAAAGATTTGCAGCCATGGAAGAAGACCTGGCGTCATTGACACCTCTTTATGAGCCTAAGCAGATTGCATTTGATCTTCCTGATTTTTCACGAACAGCTATGATTGCCGGAGATGCTCATTTTCCGCGTTCTGTCATGTTAGGGCAAATGCTTCCCAACTCCATGAACCATGGACCACGCATGAATATTTTTACGGGTCATTACCTGGATCAATATTCTATGGAAATGCGTGGTCAGATTGCCCAAGAGTTTATGGCTGAGGAAAATCTACTATTTCTTTCTATGGATCCAGAATATGCAGGTAAAGTTTCAACGCTTGTAACCATGTTTCATGAGCTGACACATAGCTTGGGACCGAACCCCTATAGGCATACATTTGTGGTAAACACTGATGGTTCGCAAAAACTTGATGATGAGGGGGAGCCAATTGAATTATTTCAGGCCTTAGGCCCCAGAAATGCGGTGGCCTTGGAAGAAATTAAAGGGCAAACAGGATCACTTTATTGGACAGGTTGGTTTTTAGAAAAGGGCCTTATTGACGAGACTCTTGCTAAAGAACTGTATACAGAGTGCATTCGCTATATTTTGAAAAAACTTGGCAAAGGTATTGTGAATCCGGCCACAGACAGACCTGGTTTTTATGAGCAGTTATGTGCGGTTCAACTTAAAGCTTTTATGGACGCTGGAGCTGTGACCTTTGAAGATGGTAAGTTTCACATTCACTATGATAATCTTAGCCAAGAAGATAAGCTCTATCAGACATCACGAGAGCTTATGGCAAAAGTATTAGATATTGCCTTGCGTGGTGATAAAGAAGGTGCTGAAGCCCTACTTAATGATGTGACGTACTCCCAATTACCGGGTTATCAAGCTATTCACGCACAGCATATCTATGATCGTACAGAAACCATGGGTATTAAGAGCATTTCAGCGACCATAGAGCCTATTCTTGATTAATGATCATGGGTTGACCTGGTTTTAGGTTGTGGGTTAACACGTTCTTGTGAACACAGAGCTCATTCAATACCTCAAAGATTTCATTACCCCTCGTCGTTACGAACTTATTAACCAAGTTCTGAGTAAACGAACACGACACATTGCTGTTGTCTTAGAAAATCTCTATCAATCTCATAATGCCAGTGCTGTGGTTCGTTCTTGTGACTGCTTTGGTGTTCAAGATATCCATGTGATTGAAAAAGAAAATGAGTTTGCATTTAATAAAGAGATTGCTTTGGGAGCTTCTCGTTGGACAACTCTCCATGTTTATAAAGCTCAAGAAAAACCTTTAGAAGAGGTTCTTTTGTCTTTGAAAAATAAAGGTTATTCTCTTGTGGCAACATCGCTCAGAGATGATACAATTCCCATTAATGAGTTACCCATTGATCAAAAAATAGCTCTATGTTTTGGCACGGAAATCGAAGGATTATCCGATGAGTTTTATGAACAGGTGGATTATCGGGTCAAAATTCCCATGCATGGTTTTACGCAGAGTTTTAATGTTTCCGTGAGCGTGGCTCTGTGTTTATATGAGTTGATAGAAAAATTACACCATTCAGGGATCAATTGGCATTTATCGGAGCAGGAACAAGAAGAGCTCAGATTAGAATGGATGACCAAAAGTGCCCAGAATGGAGAGAAACTGGTCGAGCGATTTATGCTAAATCGCTCGAAATGAAAAATACATAAATACATAAATGAAAAATACATAAGTTTAAAACTACTTTTACTTGCGACTTATATTCCCCTTTTTCATTTATGTATTCATGTATTCATGTATTTATGTTTAATAACATCCGACTAATCCTTGTCTCCCCCAAATACTCCGGTAACGTAGGTGCCTGTGTTCGTGTGGCGGCTAATTTTGATGTCTCAGATATTGTTGTTATCGCACCACAATGTGATATTCATGATGAACAAGCTAAGCTTTATGGTAAAGGACCAGCGCGCGATTATTTAATGGGCATGAAAATATGTGAATCACTAGAAGAGGCCGTTAAAGATTGTCATCAAGTCATTGCCATAACCCGCCGCTATGGTGATCTCAGCCCAAGAGAAATATTATTAAATGAATTACGGATAATGGACAACGGACAACGGAAAACGTCCATTGTTTTCGGCCGCGAAGACAACTGTCTCACGCGGGAGGAACTAGCTATTTGTACGCACTATTGCCAAATCCCCACCTCAGAGACCATGCCAACAATGAATTTAAGTCATGCAGTGAGTGTTATTTTGTCACGTCTTTATACTGATCTTTTTATTGACAGAAATGAAAAATCTTTAGAAACTACACAAAGAGAAATTATTACAAGTGAAGAATTTGAAGCCCTTATGGCTCATTGGAAAAAAACAGTCATTGAAACTGGTTTGACGCGTGGTGGTGATCCAGAAAAGATGATCAAACGCATCAGGCGGGCTTTACAACGATCTGAATTAACCGTGAATGAATATTCTCAATTCAGACGTTTTTTGTCTAAGGTGCAATTGAGGCTTAAGGCTTAGGGCGTAGGGCTCAAGAAAAGGAATTACTATGAAAAAATATATTTTTATCATGATTGCCATGATACTTATCTTTGGCTTCTCATTCCAGGCCAAAGCAGACGGTTGTTTCATTTGCGAGAATGGTCAGTACGTGAAATATCGTGATGAAGAAACAGAAAGCAAAAAGCGTGAAGCTGCTGCTTGTGGGTGTTCTGTCGTTGGTACAATAAGCCCATGCAAGGTGAAGGATACAGATATCATGTGCACTGTTATGAACCAAG
>JAHJDR010000381.1 GCA_018812345.1 bacterium
AACCACTCTTTGTTATTGTTCAGTGGAATGCCATATTTGTTCTCATCAATCTTTATCGCATTAGTATTCTGATTCAGGAAAAAATGAATATTAACTTTTCTCCTGAAGAACAGGAACTTTTTGAAACACAGTTTCAAAATTTTTCACCTGTAGAATTCATGAAAATGCTTCGTGCGGGCACCTGGAGAGAAGTTAATAGCAATGAAATTTTGGCAAAAGAAGGACAGGCTGTCTCCTATCTTATGCTAATTTATTGTGGGAAAGCTGATGTGGTGAACGAGGGAAAAATTATTGCTGAATTAAAAGATGGTGATTTTGTGGGTGAGATGACATTTTCTACAGATAAAGCTGCTACAGCGACTGTCGTATCAAAAGAACCCATGCGTTTGTTAGTTTGGAATAAAAGAAGTCTGAAAAATTTATTAACACGTAATCCCAGTATTCATTTTGCCATGCAATCAATTCTCAGTACCAATCTTATTGATAAATTAAGAAGACATGCTTGATTGTTAATAATAGAATGATTTAGTTTTCCCAAATTCGAATTTCGTATTTTAGATTTGTTTCGTATTTCGATATTCAAATTTGTTTCGGATTTCGAGTTTTCTCAGTAGTATTTGCCAATAATTGGTTCAAGACGCTCTTTCACTTCTGCCGTCACTTTATCAGGGCTAATCATGATGGCATTTTGTAAAATCCCTTCAACTTCCAATTTTTGGTTAAAGTCAAAGGCTTGAACAGCATCAATAAGAATTTGCTGTGCTTTCACACCATTTTCTTTAACAGTAGCAAACACCTGCTCTACAGTCACATTCTCATGATCAGGGTGCCAACAATCGTAATCAGTACACAAGGCAATTGTCGCAAAAGAAATTTCAGCTTCACGCGCTAATTTAGCTTCTTGAAGATTTGTCATGCCAATAACTGAGGCTTTTAAACTGCGATAAAACTCACTTTCAGCCACTGTAGAAAATTGAGGACCTTCCATGCATACATATGTACCACCATCATGATGGGTTATTCCTAATTTTTTACAACTATCTAATAAAAGGCCACGCATGTATTCACTGATGGGATGGGCCATGCTAACATGAGCGACAAAACCTTTTTCAAAAAATGTTGAGGGTCGTACACGTGTTCGATCTATGAACTGATCAATGATAACCATTTCACCAGGATGAATGTCTTCTTTTAAAGAACCCACTGCAGACACAGCAAAAATTGCTTTCACACCCACTTTTTTCATAGCCCAAATATTGGCTCGAAAATTGATTTCACTGGGATTATAGGTATGACCTTCACCATGACGCGCAATAAAAACCACATCAACACCTGCTAATTTTCCTACTTTAAGGACTGATGACGGTTTACCATAAGGCGTATCTATATTGAGATCTTCTTTATGCTCAAATTCATCAATACTATAAAGCCCACTCCCCCCAATAATTCCAATATACTCTGTCATAATCATTCTCCCTAAATATCGTCTAGCGTCTATCGTCTATCGTCTAGCGTACAGCGTAAAACGATAAATATTGTTGATGAAACAAATTTTCTCTGCCAAAAAGACATAATGCTAAATTCAAAGCTAAGCAAACAAATCTTAAATAAACTCCAAAAAACAAACACAGATTTTTCTGACCTCTTTTTTGAAAAACGACAAGGCACAAACATTTCCTTTGAAAACAAGAAATTACGAAACATTACAACAACAAATTCTCAAGGCATTGGCCTCAGAGCGATTGAACATTTAACAACATCTTATGCTTATACCAATATTATTGAGGCAAATCACCTCCTTGAAATGGCGTCAAACTTAAGTCAACATCTATCAGGAAAAACCACAAACCATAGTTTAAACTTTACGATCATCAAACCAGAAAAAACTTTTTTTGATTTTAAAGCGCAACAAGAAGTACCCCATGAAAACAAAATTACTTTGTGCAAAAATGCCAGTGAACTTGCCTGGTCATTAGATCCAAGAATCACACAAATAACCATTCATTATGCGGAAGAGCAAAGAGAAACATTGCTTTATAATTCTTTTGGCGAACAAACAGAAAACAATCAAAATCTCATTGTGCTTCACTTTCACGTAACTGTACAAGACAAGAAAGACATTTTTGCCACACACGATGTCTTAGCAGCACAAGCTGGTTTTGATTTTCTCACACAAAGTAAAATCGATGAGCTCGTTAAAAAAACAATTGATCGTACTTTGCTTAATTTCCAAGCTAAACCATTTTCTGGTGGAAAAATGCCTGTCGTTTTAGCCAGTGAAGCTGGTGGCACCATTATCCATGAAGCTGTTGGCCATGCCCTAGAAGCAGATCTTGTTCTCAATAATCTTTCTGTTTTTTCGGACAAAATGGGGCAACTCATTGCCAGTCCTCTGGTAACTGTTGTCGATGATGCCACTCTTGATGAAAAGCGTGGTTCTTTTAGTTTTGATGATGAAGGCATTCCTGGACAGAGCACCATGCTAATTGAAAATGGTATCCTGAAGAATTTTCTTTGTGATCGTCTATCAGCAAAAAGACTTGCTTGTAAACCAACAGGTAATGGTCGGCGCGAATCCTACGAACACCGCCCAATCACACGCATGACTAATACCATTTTACTGCCAGGCAAAGACAAACCTGAAGATGTTATTAAATCACTTCACAAAGGTTTGTTTGTTAAGAAAATGGGTGGTGGTCAAGTGGATACAGTGAATGGTGATTTTGTTTTTCATGTGCAAGAGGGTTATCTTGTTGAAAACGGCAAAATTTCTGATCCTGTTAAAAATATAACAATCTCTGGAAACGGCCCTCAAGTTATTAAAGACATTGAAATGGTAGCTTCTGATCTAGATTTCGCCTCAGGCACCTGCGGCAAACACTCCCAGTACTCCCCAGTAACCCACGCCATCCCCACAATGAGGGTTAAAGAACTTCTTGTTGGGTAAGAAAAAGGGGTGCCATGATTGACAAACTGCAATTGGCTATAAGCTATCGGCAATTTCAATCGCAAATCGCTTATTGCATATTGTCAATTGTCATTAACTTATTGAAAGCAAATTTCACCTTATGAAACACGTACCTTCATCATGGCTTTGAAATATTTAAATAAGGCTTTAAGGCGGGGAAGACCCTTGCCGTACATGGCAATCGATAAATTTTTGAAGAGAGTGATTTTTTCGGGACTATAGGGATACCACCAAAAATATTTCTTTTTGCACACACACTCATTCTCATGCACATGGCGCATGCGCACCAAATCTTTGAGACCGACCTCACCATGTGTGCGTCCCATACCACTGAGTTTTGGGCCACCCCACGGTGTTTGCGGTAAGGCATGTGTGAAAACCGAATCATTAATGGTAACGGTTCCCGCAATGAGCTTTTTAGCAATTCGATGATTACGCACCCAATCACGCCCCCAAATGTACGCATTTAAAGCATACTCACTATCATTAGCGAGTTTTACAGCCTGTTCTTCAATATCAAAGGGCATTACAGGCATCACTGGACCAAAGGTTTCATCTTTGACCACTGTAAAGGAATGATCCACTTCCGTAAGAATAGTTGGTTCAAAATACAGTCCTGAAAGTTTACTATTAAGACAACCACCAGTTAGTATATTTGCACCGCGCTGCACCGCTTCTTGAACTTGGGCATTCACCTTATCAAGCTGCATTTTTGCTGTCATAGCCCCCACATCAATGCTCTCTGAAACACCTTCACCTTGGCGCAATTGTTTAGTCTTGGAAATAATTAAACTCAAAAACTCATCATACACTTCTTTGTGCACATACACACGCTCCACACTCGCACAGATTTGCCCACTATTACAAAAAGCCCCCCACACTGCTGCTGAAGAAGCCAAATCTAGATCCGCATCTTCAAAAACAATCATGGGATCTTTGCCTCCAAGCTCTAGGGTCAAAGGTATTAATGTTTTAGCACAAGCAGCCATTATTTTTTTGCCTGTATTCACAGAACCTGTAAAAACAATTTTATCACAACCTGCCCCCACTAAATGTGCTCCAACAGCGCCATCACCTTGAAACACTTGGAATACATCATTAGGCAAACCCGCTTCTTTAAATAAATCACTCATGACATTGCCTACAAGAGGTGTGTATTCACTAGGTTTGCACACAACAGTATTCCCTGCCATAAGAGCCATCACGACTTCACCCAAGGGAATAGATAAGGGAAAATTCCATGGCGCTATCACGCCAACAACACCGTAAGGATAATAATCGATATAGGAGCGACGACCTACAAATTCCCACTTACCCAAATGAATTTTATGGCGTGCCAAAAGCTTTTCTGTATTTTTGGAAAAGTACAGCATGAGATCCAGAACGGGCATTATATCATGAGCAAAGGCCTCCATAAGAGGCTTACCATTTTCTTTTGAAATCAATGCCGCTATTTTATCACTATCGCGCAAAAGAATATCTTTGGCCTTGAGAATATAAGTAGCTCTTTTTTTGTAAGATAATGCCTGCCAATCAGCTTGGGCTTGGTGAGCTTTTGTTACGGCAACACGAACGTCATTTTCATTCATACATGATTTCCTTGTAAGTTCTATATAAACAAGTGTTGCTCATTTTTGAAGCAATTTCAATAACCAATATCCAATATTCAATAATCAATAATCAAGTTAGTCTTCACATGGATATTGGATATTCATTATTGGATATTGAATATTGATATTCGGGCATTATTGTATTCTTTTTCTTACTTTTTCATTTATGTATTTGTCATTTATGTATTTATGTATTTTAAGCCCCACCATGACCTCTGTAAGTCTAAAAACAATCGGCTGCAAGCTCAACCAATCTGAATCTGACACCCTCATGTCTCAATTTAGAGACAAGGGTTTTCTGGTTAAACCTTATGGCGAAGAAGTTGATGTAACCATCATAAATACCTGCACAGTCACCCATGCTGCTGATAGTGATTGCCGCAACTTCATCCGTCAAGCCAAACGCATTTCTCCCAAAGCTAAAATAGTCGTTGTTGGCTGCTACGCTGAAGTTTCTGAAAAAGAAATAGCGGCGATACCCGGAGTTGATTTGATTTTAGGCAATAAGGATAAGTTTAAGCTGTTTGAGAAACTAGAATCGTTGTCCGTTGTCCGGTGTCCGTTGTCCGTAAAAAAAGACTGTGATTCACAAAACGGAAATCGAAAAACGAAAAACGGGCCACGGACCACGGGCCACGAACACCGAACCCGGGCTTTTCTCAAAATCCAAGACGGGTGCAATTTTTTCTGCGCCTACTGCATTGTACCCTTTGCCCGTGGCAATCCAACAAGCTTACCTGTAAAGAACATAATCGAAGAAGCACACAAACTTGTGAATAGAGGCTTTCAAGAAATTGTTGTGACCGGTGTGAATATTGGGTTGTATCAATATACAAGTGGTGAAAAAACTGTTTATCTCGAAGATATTTTAGCGCAGCTTGAAAGGATCAATGGCATTATACGTATCCGCACGGGTTCTGTTGAGCCAAACACAATCCGCGATGAACTCTTTCAGGTCATGCGCGACTCTCACATTATTTGTCCCCACATGCACATCCCCTTACAAAGCGGCAATGACAAAACACTCAAAGCCATGAAACGAAGATACACCTGCGCGGAATATCAAGAGGTTATTAATCGCTATACCTCTTTTCTTCCTGACGCCGCCTTAGGCACAGACATTATTGTAGGGTTTCCAGGGGAAACAGCTGATGATTTTGAAACGACTAAAACCTTTGTTAACAATCTACCTTATACTTATTTTCATGTATTTAGTTACAGCGATCGCACCGGAACTGTGGCCTCACAAGCCCCTGATAAAGTGGCCCCACCCATCACCAAAGAACGCAGCCAAATCTTGCGCCAATTAGGCGAGAAAAAGAAAGAAGACTATATTAAAAGCTATCTTGGAAAAACACTTCCCGTTCACTTTGATAATCGTAAAAACAATCTCATGCTAGGCTACACGCCTAATTTTATACGGGTTGGAGTGGAATCTGAGAAGATTAAAAGGGGAGAGTTTTTTAATGTTGTTCTTAAGGGGATTGATAGTAAAACTAGAATTTGTACAGGCTCTTTATGAATTAAAATATCCATACATGATTGACAATTAGCAAATGACAATTAGCTATTGGCAATCTCAATTGCAAATTGCTAATCGCAAATTGTCAATTGCAAATCATGGCTTCACAACAACAGCCTGTCCCAAGCGCCCATCAAGTTTTGCCACAAGAGGTTTTTTCAATCGAATATGCTTTACCCATTCTGTTTCTGTTTTAACTTTTTGCTTTTCTAACCAATCCATATCCAGATAAGCATCACTAATGGTATCACCTACTGAGGGTCTTGAGAGTGTCAAATAACCAATTCCCTTTGCAATAATATTTTGAAAAAAGTGAGTCCCTTGAGAAGGATCCACACGATGGTTCTCAAAGCTTGTTTCTGCTATAATACGAGCTCCTGAAATTTCAGCCCATTCCACAGGAATACCTAAACTAGGATCAGATGAACCCCAGCGACCAGGACCAATGAGCAGATAACCAGCATTGTTGGCTTCCAAAGCAGCATTTAAACGCCCCACATGTTCAGCAATTTTCTTAGCATTTGTAGAATCTGCCGTTTTTGGTTTTACATAAACAATATCGTAAATTTCAGTAAAATTTCCATGCCCTAAGGACATATCAGTACGACAAAGAATTTCTTTATCTGAAAAGCCCGCTACATCAACAGCACCATGCATTATTTGAACTGCCAAAGGTCTCATTTGCACAATATTTAAAACAGGAACTTGTCCTGGAGCCTTATCAACAGCAAATTCAATTTCTATGGCAAATCCTGCCTCTTTTCTTATGATTGCTAAGATTTGATACAAAACTTCTGCTAAAGGAATATCATGCCATTTAAGAATATTATTAAAGGAAACAACACGAGGACCTTGTAATCTAAAGTTTTCACGTATCGTATTATCAGCAAGACTGTAAACACTTCCCACAAGCTGTAATGTTTTATCTTTTTCAGCATCTTCTAGAGTATAACGACCTAAAGATAAGTCAGGACTTGTTAAAAAATGCGTGGTATTTTTAGAAAGATCTATCGCATAAAAATCTTTTTGCGTCTGTGTGAGAAAATCCTCGGGTTTGCCTATTTGCGGTAATACTTGGGGATCTTTTGGTGAAAATCGAATAACGGAACCACCACTAACAACAGAATGCCCAAGTCCCAATACAATCTGCACAATACCATCTTCTGCTTTTTGATGCCCAATAGGATAGTAATTATAAGACTGCGCCACACCAGATATAAGCGGGTAATAGCGATCACCATGTGTTTGTCCTACAACTTGTTGAATAACAACAGCCATACTCTCTTCTTCTGGAGAATGGGGTGTGCTGGCAATATAGCTACGGGCATTTTTGAGAAATAAAGAAGCATAAACAGCTTTTATGGCTGAACAGAGTTCACGAAACCTCACATTAGGATCTGGATGATTATTGGGAATCATATAGGTTGAATAAATCCCCGCAAAAGGCTGAAACTGAGAATCCTCTAAAATACTTGAAGACCTGACAGCTAAAGGACCTTCCATATTTTTCAGCACAAAACGTAAATGCTCCCAATGTTCATCAGAAAGTCGCCCACTAATAAATCGGGCAATGATCTCTTCATCTGTTTTGTGGCGATCAATGTCTTCATGGAATTTATTTGTTTCCATGTATTTTTCAAACTCATCTGTTCCAATACAAACTGATTTAGGAATACGCACTTGCAACTTGTCATTAAATTCTGGAATTTGATGCCGCGAGATAAGAGAATTCAGAAATGCCAGTCCCCTACCTTTGCCACCCACAGAGCCTCTTCCCATACGAACAAAAAAACTCTCAGGTCCAACTTGCCGTGAAGAAAAATCTGTGATCATGCCTTCTTGCCGTTGTTTACGTGCGAGTTGAATAGCCTTAAGAAAATACTCTCTAAGTTCTTCTACATTATTAAAATCAGAAACATTGTGACTACGCAAATCATCAGCGAGATGAAACATGCTGCGTGCACAAAACCAAGTGGAAAAATTGTTCTTGTTAGCATGATATTCTATGCTCACTGCTGGAACCGTTTTAATAATACGCTCCATATCATAGAGGTCTTTTGCTTGCGCTATTTCAGTGCCATCAGGCATGCGAAAGATAAAACTACCAAAACCTAATTCATCAATCAGAAATTTTTTAAGTTTTCGATGAAGATGGGGTGATGTTTTATCAACATATCTAAAACCTAATTTTTTTGCCTTAACTTCATTAACACTTAAAACAGATTGTAATAAAATAGCGATATTGGGTTCGTTAGCTCTGATAAACTGAGCCAATTCAAAACCAGATTCTATACAGCGTTCGCCATCTTTGGGAAAATTCACATCACTGATCAATGCCAATATTTGTTTTCCATAATTATTATAATATCCTATGGCTTCTTCATAAGTGCGCGCTAAAAGTATTTTAGGTCGTGCCCGCATACGAAATGTTTTATGCAAGTCATTTAAGCCTTCTGAAATAAGCGAGTACGACTGAGACATGATAACAGAATACAGCAAAGTCAAAAAAGAAGAATAACGACGAACAGCATCTTCCACAACCAGAATGCATCGCACATCACCATTTTTTACATCAGGGTCTACATTTTTTTTATCTTCAACAATCTTTGTAATGGTTAATAAAATACGAGCATCGCCACGCCAGAGAAAAGAGAAATCAATAACACTATGATCAATGCCACCCGGGAAATTATCTAAATCTGTTTCATTAAAAATGAGCAGAACAACTGGCATGCCTGGATCAACTGCTTTTATCATACGCCCAAAAGCATTCACGTTGGTGTCTTCCAAACGCACCATAGTCATCACAAGATCAAAGCGTCTTTGTTTGAGCATTTTCAATGCTTCCTGACTATTAGAAGCATGCGTAATACGAGGTGCCTGCGTGAGGTTAAATTCAGAATATTCGGCAAACAAACGCTCTGTAAGCCGCCCATCTTCACCCAGAATAAAGGCATCGTAAGTAGACGATACAAGTAAAATTTCACGAACTCGATATGGCATAAGATCGTGAAACCGGACATACCAAGGTTCAGTCGTTGTTTTTTTCAATTTGGATATAGGTGATGACATGAAGCTAATGTAGAATTAATTGCCAAAAATGTAAAATGCAAAAAAAAAGGCGGATCCCAAAGGATCCGCCCCTAAATAATAACGAAAACCGATATCCATTCTACGAAAACCGGACAACGGTAACCGGATAACGATTACACTACACCTTGATCAATCATGGCATCAGCAACTTTAATGAAACCGGCTATATTAGCACCTTTCACATAGTTAACAAAACCATCTTTTGATCCATGTTCTACACAAGAAGAGTGAATAGACTTCATGATTTGTTGGAGTCGACCATCGACTTCTTCACGCGTCCAGTTCAAATGCAAGGCATTTTGAGACATTTCTAAGCCTGAAGTAGAAACACCACCAGCATTAGCTGCTTTTCCTGGTCCATAGAGAATTTTACTTTCCAAGAAAAAATCAACACCTTGTGGAACTGTTGGCATGTTAGCGCCTTCAGAAACAACAAAACAACCATTGCTAACAAGATTCTTAGCATCATTAAGGTCAATTTCATTTTGTGTGGCACATGGGAAAGCAACATCACATTTAATATCCCAAGGTCGTTTGCCTTCGATATATTCAGAGCCTTTAAATTGCTCAACATACTCACGTACACGACCACGACGCACATTTTTCAGAT
>JAHJDR010000382.1 GCA_018812345.1 bacterium
ATTTTAAGCCCTGTGTGATAGGGCTTAAATGTATTTCGATTAGTGACATGAATTTGTGCCCCATGACATTCAATGCCTGCCCACTTTTGAAAGCTTGGTTTGAAATGAATGGGACGAAAATATACCCCTTCCAAATTTAAAGCATTTAAATGAGCCGCAAAATCTTTTGCCTTAATGTAGGGCGCACCAAACCACTCAAAAGGTTTTGTTGTGCCACGGCCTTCAGAAAGCTCGGTGGCTTCTAAAAGACACATACCAGGATAAACAAGAGCAGCATTTAATGACGGCATGTTTGGTGAAGGTGGTACAAACTCAAGGCCTGTATCATCCCAATACATGTCACGTTGCCAGCCTTGCATTTTAATGACCGTAAGATCACAGTGAAAATTTTGTGTTTCATTAAAGTGCTGGGCTAATTCACCAATGGTCATGCCATGGCGAACGGGTAATGGGTAAAGACCAACAAAGGAACTGAAGTTGGGATCAAGAACATCTCCTTCAACAGTAATGCCATTCAAAGGGTTGGGACGGTCTAAAATAATAACGCGTTTTTTAAGTTTGCCACAAACCTTCATACACAAAGCCATGGTGTATATGAAGGTGTAGTAACGAGAACCAATGTCTTGAAGATCACAAATAAGGACATCGCTGTCTTCAAGGTCTTGCGGTTTTGGTGTAAGTGTTTCTATGGTTTTGCCGTAAAGGCTGATGGTCGGTAGCCCAGTTAAAGAATCTGTTGCATCAGAAACAGCTTCCATGTCTTGGGCTGTTCCATAAAAACCATGTTCAGGAGCAAAGAGCTTTATTAATGTGATATCAGGGTGCTCGTGTAATAACTCAAGTGTCATTTTATATTCTTTATTCACAGCTGATGCGTGTGATAAAAGTGCGACTTTCTTGTTTGTTACAAGGTCTAGATTTTCCTCTAACAAAACATCAATACCTAGTTTAATGGAACTCATAAGAAGAAGTGATAGCGGATAACGAATTAGGGATCAATTTTTATCAAAAGGTGCGTTTCTATTTTTGTGAGGTGGGTTTTAGGTTGTTATTATCATAGATTTCTTGGAGCAGGTCTTCGCGGAAGACTTCATTGTAGAGTTTTTTCTTAATTTTTTTCTCGAGCACTGAATCCACTTTTTGGCGGATTTCTTTGTAGTAATTTTCTGTGCTTCTAGGAAGTGTGGTTGCACTTAACATATTTGGATAAATCGTATGATATACAGGCTCTGGTTCGTTAAAGGTTGGCTGTGAATTACCAGCAAAAACAGCTGGTGATAATAGTGTAAAAATACAAGCCACGATAATGACGAAAACTATTTTTTTAATAAAGCTCATACAATGTCTCCCTATTCAAATTACAATCACTTGTAAATCATGGTTTTTTTAATGTACGCTTGCTTATCGACGTGTGGGCTAAAAAGTTGCCTTTTTTTTGTTGAAAAGTGAACGAATGTTCAATATACTCGTCGTGCGTCGTGCGTCGTTCGTCGTGCGTCGTGCGTCGTGCGAAAAAATAAAGTAAAATCAATAATATGAGCAATAAAATAAAATCATATAGTTATAGAGCTAATACGCAGTACGCATAACGCAGTACGCACTACGAATATAGGAGTTATTATGTTAGAAGATTTAAATTCAGTAAAAGAAAACTTTTTAGCTTTTTATAGAGACCAAGGCCGCATGCCGAGCTACGCGGAGGTGTGCAAAATCTTTGGCTATAAATCCAAAAATGCGGCGTATCGCTTGGTGCAAAAACTACTCGATGCCGATATTTTAGCCAAAAGCGATGGGGGGCGTCTTGTTCCCAAAAATCTTGGTGGTCTGAGATTATTGGGTAGTATTCAAGCCGGCTTTCCAACACCTGCTGAAGAAGAGGTGCTCGATACAGTTTCACTCGATGAATACTTGGTGACTAAACCACAAGCCAGTTTTCTGTTGCGTGTTTTTGGCGAATCCATGATTGATGAGGGGATTAAGCCTGATGATCTCGTTATTATTGAACGTGGTCGCACACCCAAAAATGGTGATATTGTTTTAGCCCAAATTGATAATGAGTGGACACTTAAGTTTTTTGAAAAGCATAGTGGTAAAGTGCGTCTGGTTCCAGCCAATAAAAAATTTCCAGTTCTTTATCCCAAGACAGAACTCAATATTGCCGGTGTGGTAACGAGTGTGGTGCGAAAATATTTATAAACTCAGTTAGTTGCGATAGTACTCCAACCAATGCCTTTTGTTAAATTAATAGAGATTTTGATATTATGCTTGCCAAACATTATGCTTGCTAAACATAATGTCTGGCAAGTATAATAATAGTCATGAAGTTTTATAATAGGGAAAAAGAGCTCCAAACACTCAATAACTATGTTGGCAAAGGGGTGTTTGGTTATATGACTGGGCGAAGGCGTATTGGAAAGACCGCTCTTTTAAAACGCTTTTGTGAATTAGTTAATGGTGTGTATCATCAAGCTGTGACAGGAACAACACAACAGCAATTGGAATATTTAGTTGATGATATAAAGGCATCGATAAAGCCTTTTGACGATCTGAAGCCAAAAACGTGGGCAGAATTTTTTAAAATTCTTTCTCTTGCAGATTCATTGCCGCCTGTGATTATTTTTGATGAATTTCCTTTCTGGGTGGCTGCTGATGAAACTCTGCCCTCTGTATTACAAAAATGGATTGATCATGAACTCCCCAAAAAAGCGACAGAACTTATTGTTGCGGGATCATCTCAGACAATGATGTATTCACAGTTTTTGAAACATGATGCGCCGTTATATGGCAGGAGCTTATTCCATCTTCACTTAGAGCCACTGGCGTATAGATTTTTTTGCAAAGCAAGATGTTTGCAAATGAAAGATCCAGAATCATTTAGATTGTATTCACTGGTTGGTGGTATTCCACACTATTGGCGTTTGTTGAATAATAGAAACATCCTGGAAGAAGTGGAAAGTCTTTATTTTGAACCTTCTGCCATCTTATCAGATGAACCATTAACTCTCCTGCGTGATGAAGGTGTTTTAGGTAATACGCCTGCTGCCATTCTAGGCCTCATCGGAAAAGGTGTGGCTCGATCAGGTGAAATGGCTGCGCGCATGGGCGTCCCACAGGGAAACTTATCAAAACCACTACTACAGCTACTGGATCTTGGATTGATTTGCCGACAACTTCCTTTTGGAGAAACGTTAAAAACAAGCAAACGAGTTTTATATACAATTATAGATCCTGCTTTGGCATTTTATTATGGAACAGTTTTACCTCATAGGGGGCGCTGGCCAATTTATTCCAAAAAAGAACAGCAAAACTTGTTGAATCTACACACATCACATTGTTGGGAAAATTATTGTCGACAAGTTTTTCCAACAGCAGAGAGGTATTGGGATGTTAATGCTGAAATTGATTTTGTAGCCTATCTTTCTAAGGATAAGCTGCTTGTAGCTGAATGCAAATGGAAAAAGCTATCAAAACAACAGGAAAAAGACTTAGTTGATAATTTAAAAGAACGATTTCAAAAAACAAAGCTCGCACAAAAATACTCAAAAATTCAGTTTAGAATATTCTCACAATCAAATATTGCTGAACTCGCTGACAGTGAACAAAACTAGTGTTTGCAGTTGGTTTAGGTGCCTTCAAATCACATTAGTTGCAGGGTAATTTTTTTTCATTAAAAAGTTGATAAAAAGTAAACGATCGTTTACATATGGATAATGCAAAATAAAACTGAAACAATCAATAATCTTGTTGTTTTTAAACACAAATCTATCAGGCGAATTGTTCATAATAACGAATGGTGGTTTTCTGTTATCGATGTGGTGGAAGCTTTAACATGAACTGATAGGCCTCGTAAATACTGGAGTGACTTAAAAAAGAAAATTACAGATGAAGGTTATGATGAAGTGTCCGAAAAAATCGGACAGTTGAAAATGGTAGCATCAGATGGAAAAATGAGAGAAACTGATTGTGCCAATACAGAAAATCTCTTTCGAATTATCCAGTCAATTCCTTCTCCAAAGGCAGAACCTTTTAAAAGATGGTTAGCCAAAGTTGGCTATGAAAGAGTTCAAGAAATTGAAGACCCAGAACTAGCAACAAAGAGAACAAAAGCCCTTTATAAAGCCAAAGGTTACTCTGAAGCCTGGATCGAAAAGCGTATGCGTGGCATTGCTGTTCGTGAAGAATTAACTGACGAATGGAATAAAAGAGGTGTTAAACAAGATAAAGAATACTCAATCCTGACAGCAGAAATATCAAAAGCCACTTTTGGTATGATCCCTTCAGAGTACAAGGCGTTTAAAAACATAAAACAGGAAAACTTGCGAGATCACATGAACGATCTTGAACTCATTTTTTCTATGCTAGGTGAAGCATCAACAACGGAAATAGCTCGTAACAAAGATGCTCAAGGCTTTGATCAAAATAAAAAAGTAGCACATACAGGTGGCAAAATAGCAGGTAATGCTAGAGAAGAATTCATCTAACTCATGCTCGCATTAGCTGCGCTGTCTTTAGCCAGCGTCCATTTTCTGGTTAAAATCAAAACAATTGGTGTGATGCAAGCAAAGAGCGTATAGCAAAGCCACATGGTTGATGAATCTTGTGGGCCATTTTCTGGGATGAAATGCTTGATCATAGATCCAGAATACCAGCCTGTTGTGAATTTTGCGAGAAACCAGGGAATGCCAGCGAGCCCCATGTAAGCGCCAACCCTTCCTGCAGGGGCAATATGAGCCACGTATTCTAAGAAACGTGATGACCACATAGCTTCACCAAGTGAGAAAACAATAACATAAGTGAGCAAGGCCCAGACTTGTGGCCCTGGAACAAGAAAGAATCCTGTGAGAGCTGTAACAGTTGTTCCAATAATCATCATGTCGATGATTTTCATCCTTCGCGTGAAGATCGCAAAGAGCGGAACAAAAATAACAATGATTAAAGGATTCAGGCCAACGATCCATTCATATTTATCGTTAATGGCCTCAGGAAAGCAGCGGAAAATGTAGTCTGGCATGGTGAGAAACTGGTGTGCAAAAATAGTACGTACAGGTAGTAAAATAAAAATAAAAAACATGAAGCGCACATCTAAGAAAGGAAGTTCTTTAAGGCGATCGAGCACTGTTTTGTTTTTATTTATTTCTGCCTGAGCTTCTTGGGCAACAGTGCGTTGTGAGAGTTCTATTTTTTTAGTAAAGAAAGTTACGTTAATGAGCAACATCAGACCTGTGACCGCTGTACACATCCAAAAAACACCATCAATGCCCCAGCCCAAACCAACAATTTCTGTAAATTTTAAATTTAAGAAAACAGCATCTGTACGAATGAAAGGAGAAACAAAATGCTCCGCAATAATACCCAAATTCATGATAGCATATAAAAAGGCGTAGCCAATAGTGGCTGTGCGGGGATCAGTGTATTCTTTTACACCGGCATACATTGTGGGTTGGAGGACACCTTGTCCCATGGCAAGAAGCAAAAGACCTGTCCAAGAAACAATCGTGCCACCTGTAGCGCTAAAACCTAAAGAAGGTGCTAAGGTTATGAGTAACCGGCCAACACCCATGATACCAATACACCATGTGAGTGAGCGTCTAACGCCAAGCTTATCAGTAACAAAGCCGCCACCAAACATGAAAAGGGTAACTAAACCAGAGAATGTGGAGACACTAAAACCAGACATTTCTGTAGACATGCCCACGCGATCATGGAGAAAACGTGTGAGTAGAATAATAATGCCAAAATAAGCAATACCATCCAAAAAATTCATGGCATTAACAATTTTGTAACCGCGAGATGCGCCAAAAAGTAATTTAAAATTATCTAAAATCGAAAGTTCTTTTTGTTCTGAATTGATTTCTTGAGACATGGGTTCTCCTATTTAAAATATACACGGGTCGACGGTTCGATGGGTCGATGGGTCGACGGGTCGACGGGTCGATGGATCGAAGGGTCGACGGTTCGACGGGTCGAAGGATCACTATATGGCACTTATTTTTTAAGTGTTCAAGCTTATATGTGGGGGGGATGGGTCGCGGGATCGCGGGGTCGAAGGTTCGATGGGGGGATGTTGTCATCCCTGCGAAGGCAGGGATCCAGCCTATGTGAAGAGTTTGCAAAGACTGGATTCCTCCGCCTAAGGCGGACGGGAATGACAGCACGCTAGACCTGCCAGAGGCAGGCGCGGCGCTAGACGCTAGACGCTAGCACGCTCGCTCGCTAGCGCGCTCAAACTGTTCTTGAAAACACAGGATTGCGGGCGGTTTTTTTGATTTTGCCTAAGTATTTATCAAAACACATGGCAATGTTGCGGACAACGAAATGACCTTGTTTGGTAACTTTTAAATGGGTAGGTGTGATTTCAAGTAAGTCATCGACAATAAACTCTTTTAACAGCGCCACGTCATCAGCAAAATAGTCTTTAAATGTGATGTCATGTTTTTTTGAAAAGCTATCTATGTCTACTGAGTAGTCGCACATAAGCTTTGTAATGAAATCACGTCTGATATGATCATCTTTGGAAAGTTTAAAACCTTTAACTGTTGCCAAGCCATGATTTGCAATGGTTTCTTGATACTGGCAGACATCTTTTTGGTTTTGAAAATAATTTCCCGCAACATAAGAAATGCTAGACGCTCCCAAGCCAATTTGATGGGCCTCTGATCTGGTGGAATAGCCCATAAAGTTTCGATGAATGGTTTTGTTTTTGCTGGCTTTGTACAAATCATCATCTTCTCGGGCAAAATGATCCATGCCAATGAGGTGGTAGCCATTTTTTGTGAAAAAAGCATGGGCCATTTCAAAAAGCTTTACTTTTGTTTCTGGTGAGGGAACTTCTTCGTTTTTGAAGGAGCGTTGTTCTGGGTGCGCCCAAGGAACAAGGGCAAATGAATAAACAGCTAATCTGTTCGGATTAAGTTCTTTAGTTTTTTCTAATGTATACAAAAAATTTTCAATGGTTTGTCCAGGTAGTCCATAGACAAGATCAAAGTTAAAATGTTCAAAACCAATATCCCTGAGTCTTTTTACAAAGTTACTTGTGATGTCATAGGTCTGATTACGGTTGATGAGTTTTTGAACAGAGTCGTTAAAATCCTGAACGCCAATAGAAATTCTATTAAAACCTTCTTGATAAAGGTTATTGCAAAATTCCTGAGAGCTAGCTTTGGGATTCATTTCAATGGCAATTTCCGCATTTGGAAGAATTGTGAAATACCCCCGAACTTTATTCATGATCCTGGACAATTCTTCTGGTTTGAGAAAATTTGGGGAGCCGCCACCAAAGTGGATTTGGCTTACGATGGGTTCGCTGGTTCGACGGTTCGACGGATCGCCGGAAGAAAGATGGGCATATACTGAGTCTAGTTCTTTAAGGACTGTATCGACATAAGGGTTGCTCAGAGATTTGTCTTTTGTGTGGATGCGGGTACAGCCGCAAAAGTGACAGCGATTTTCACAAAAAGGTACATGAAAATATAAGCTTATATTGTCTTGAGAGGAAATATTACCAAGGCTCTTAGTATAATCACCAGCGCCCACAGTTTCCGACCAAATGGGCACAGTTGGGTAACTCGTATAGCGTGGACCTGGTACATCGTATTTTTTTAAAAGTTCAATTGTATCCATTTTTTGTATAACCCTAATTTCATATTATGAATCCTATCGTCAATTGTTATCGTCTAGCGCCGCGTCTGCCTCTGGCAGGTCTATCGTCTATCGTCTATCGCCGCGCCTGCCTCTGGCAGGTCTATCGTCTAGCGTATTAGTGTTCAGTGTTCATTTGAAATCACAATAATGAACACAGCTTTTTTATTGGCAATTGACGATTAGCAATAAGCAATATGCAGTTGAAATTGCCAATAGCCGATTGCTAATTGCTTATTGCAAATTATTCTACAACCCCAATCCCCCCAAATACCAATTCATTCAGCTATACCCCCCCATAGCCATCCAGCTATAATACCCAACATAATGCAAATCTGTGTTTTGCGAATAATAAAAAAAAGATCATTCAGTTCAATAAGATAACCTACAAAATCACTTTTATTACAGAGTTGGCATTCTCTTTGCTTATACCGAGGCCATAGGCACACGGGTCCATTGGACCATAGGTACAAACAAAAGGAATTATTATGAATCAAAGAAACGAATACATAGAAAACAATCTTATTTTAGCAAAGAATGTAGCATATAGAATGAACGGTCGGCATACACAGGCTCAGTTTGATGATGTCTTAAGTTATGCTAACTTAGGGCTGATATTAGCTGCCGATACTTATGAAACAAATCGTGGAAGTTCTTTTCAAACTTATGCGTATCATTGTATTCGTGGGTCCATTATTGATGGTTTAAGGCAGGAAAAAGTTATTCATCGAATCAGAAGAAAAGATTATCAGCCTGATGATGGGACGAACAGAAAAGTGGCAATTTCTGTAGCCACACCACTAAAAGGTATGGATAATATTTATCTCAAACCCAATATGATGATGTCAAAAAAATCTGTTTATTTTGATGATCATGAAGGCTTGGAGCCTAGTGATATGCAGGCGCCTCTTGATGTTGAAAAGGAAATTGATCTCAAAAAGAAAAGAAAAATGCTCATGCGCGCTTTGAAGCGCTTGCCAAAGAAAATGCGTCAATTACTCGTAAAACATTATTTTCAAAATAAAACGCTTAAAGAGGCTGGCGCTGAAATGAATCTATCAAAGTCCTGGGCTTCTCGTCTCCACGATCGTGCTATTGCCCAATTATCAACGCATGGTGATTTTGCCGCCTTGGCAGTTTAATATTAAGCTTGTTTAGGCCTCACGATACTTTATTTCATGTATTCATGAGGCCTTGTGTTTGGATCTTGATTAGAGTGTTGAAATAAAAACATCTAAGCTTAGTTCAAACTCTGTAATACTGAATTTACCGAAAGTCAGCGTTTCTATTTCAGTGGCATCGAGAATATCATTCCCATTTTTATCAGTGAATGACATGGTGTCTTCCACTGTATAGATTGCTGTGAGCTCGTCGGTTGCGCCAGCATTTATCAACGCTTGTGTGATGTTGAGTGGTGATAAAGCACTACCAAAAGAGGCGTTGTATTGAACTTGATTTTCAGAGCCTGTAGGATGATTTGCTGTAGAATCTTGAGTGAGCAAGTTGGTTGGTTTGGATGTTATTAAGGAAAACACCTCATTATCTGTATCAAAATAATACCATTCTTCATTGGCAGCATCTAAAAATACAATGTCTCCTTCTTCGACATCCCCATCAGCCAGGCCATCATAAACAGAGCTGTAGCCTGTTAAATCAGAACAGCCGTCCTGATTAAGGCAGTATAAAACAAAGTCGTTTCCATTGCCTGTGTTTCCCGGTGCTGTGCTAGCATTGTCTGTAGGATATTGTGTTACAATAAAATCCAAACCAAACTGAACGCCTGAGTACAGGGCTGCTGTTGTGATGGCCTCTGTTGCGATGGCTGTGTCATCGCCTACAAGAGATGATGCTGTTGCATTTGTTGATTGGTAGATGATGGCATCAGTGATGGTAGTGTTAAGGGAAAAAACAGAAAAGCTTTCTCCTGAAGCGAGGTTGTCATCAACTTCTTCACCGATTAATCCTGGACAGGCTATATCAGGTCCAATGGCGCTTTGACATTGGATGAGACCAAGATTTCTCAAGCCCAAAATATATGTGTCTGGTGTGTAGCAGGCATTGTTGCCATTACCACAGCTTGAGCTGCTGTTAATCGTGACATAAGAATTAAGTGAGCTAGAGGCTTCATCAATATCGTTTGTGAGAATGATGTCAAGTTGTGCGCCAGGGTTGCCAATGACAGTGACGCCTGAGGTGCCGCAAGCCACAATAGTTGTTAATACAAAAATAAATATAGCAATTGTTACGATGTTGTTTTTCATTTTTCCCCCTTGTTGTTTTTTATATTGCTAAAAGGTAATAAATACATGTTCAGCATATAAAGATTTTGATTTGTTTCCTTTTCATGGCGAGCCAAGACCTCTGTTGTTGTGAGGTAGGAGACAACTTTGTTTTGAAATTCTTTCGCCATTTCATTGATGGTGGCAAAAGATTTTTCATCCATATTGGAAAGTAGTGAAGAAAAGTTTCGTTCACTTTGTTTTGTTTTGACCAATATGTCTTTTGATAAGTCCAGTACTTCTGTGTGATAATTAAAAGCAGCGTGTGATTGAACATCTTGGCCTGTGTGTAAAATGTTGTTATGAGGTATGAGTCGTCCTTCCTCATTACGAATGAGTAATTTTAGTTGCTCCATTGTTTTGAGCGCTTGTTTAATTTCTACGAGTCCTAAATCACCACATAAATTGTTTTGAATCCACTGTGGATCTTCTTTGAATTCTGGATGTGCTGTGAGCTCTCGAATGGCCACATAGTACCAGTGGCTGAGGTACTCATAAAGATCTTGTTTGGCATGTTTCTTTTTTTGGAGCTGCAACATTTCTTCATAAAAATAATGTTTAGCACGTTCGTCTTTAGCTTCTTTATAATTGACCATAAGTTGAAAGTAATGGGCTTCGCGTGGGTCAAGTTCTAGTCCATCAATAAATTTATGAATGCTTTTTAACGAAATGCTGCGCGTGCCATCCATAACCCATTTGAGATATGAAGGAGATTTAAAGCCGGATTTTTTGCAAAAGAGTCTTAAACTATACGCTTCAGATTTCTTCTTATTTTCGACCAAATCCTTAATGTAGTGTGCGTAATCAGTGTATTGAGTGATCTCAATTTTTTGAGTGTTCTTTGTGCCCATAAGAATATTATACGCCCTTGAGTATACTTTTGCAATAGATAAAATAAAAAATCTATCGAAAATGTATACAAAACGAAATGACTAATTGGCGCGCTGGTATTACAGACAGTAAGATAGCAGTAATATCAATATGATAAAGAGATATTTGTCTAGGGGGATAGTTTTGGCATGTGATTTGCATTTGTAATAAGTATTAAAAATGTAAACAAAGGAGAATTTATGAAGAAAATACTATTTTGGCAAATGACTACGACAATGATACTAATTTTATTAGTAGGAATCACTCAGGCCCACGCAAAATCATGTGACGCTTATGATTGTGAAATGCAAGAAGCGCCAGAGTGGATTAACTACCCTGATTTAACGCCTGTGCAACTCGATGTTTATCAAGATGCCAATAGCGATAATCCCAGAGATATTCTTGTGTGTTTAACCATTGCTAATCAAGGCATCTTTCCAGTGACACAGAGCAGGGAGTTTGATGTCTATAGATCTATGAACAATGGCAGTGAGATATTTGATCAGGATGTTAATGAACATATAAGAGGCCGTTTTAGTTACCCTAACAATAAAATAGTATTGATGTCTGACCCCCGTATTCCAGGAACAGGGACGCAGCCCTCTTCAAATACGGTTCCTATTACTTATATAGTGGACTATCATGATGACATTGAAGAAGCGCGTGAAACAAATAATGAGATAACAGTTCTTTATTCTGTTTCTACGGCAGAAGCTCGTTTTGATTGCGAGGATAGCGTCAGTAATGCTGAACGTACTGACGGCTATACTATAGATGAAGACCTTGAAAGAAGTCATGATGTTTTGGATGATGATGCTGTGAAAAAGAATGAATGGTCTACTGGGGGCGCGACACCGAGCGGGTTTGATTCTACGGTTGAGAAAGATGGGTGGTCTACAGGGGGAGCAACACCCAGTGGTATTGAGATTGATGATCAAAGAAATGAGTGGTGGGCTGATGGCGCTACGCCAAGTGCGCTTAAAGATGATGCCAACAGAAACCGTTGGTCAACAGGTGGCGCGACACCAAGTGGTGTTACGGTTGATGATCAGAAAAATGAGTGGTGGGCTGATGGGGCCACACCAAGTGCTTATCATTAATCTCTTTACTGAGTGCGGGGCTTCTCCAGAGGCCCCGCATGATTCCTAGACACATAGGCCTGTCCGGCCAAAATTCAGTGTCTCCTTGACCCCACACAGATTACAAATTAATCTCACAATCCTATGAAAAGTAAAAAACCCATTTTCCGTTATGGCAAAGATAAACTCACGCCTTTAAAAGCAACTCAGATAGCATCTGGTTTGCGTAAAGGTATTCTAACTCCTGAAATAAAAAAAGGGCTTCACGCGTGTTTTCAGGAAGTCGCTGCGATTGCTGCTGCTGGAAAATCTGTTTATGGTATTAATACGGGATTTGGGCCTTTGTGTCAGACAACTATTTCTCCCAAACAGGTAACGCAACTTCAGGAAAATATTTTGCGTTCTCATTGTGTTGGCGTGGGTGATTTTATTGAGCCTCATTTGGCAAAACTCATGCTCATTTTGAAGACGCATGCCTTATGTTTTGGTTATTCAGGAGTGTCTACAGAAACAATTAAGCGTATTTTATGGCATATTGATAATGATATTCTTCCCTATGTGCCATCTCAAGGATCTGTTGGTGCTTCTGGTGATTTAGCCCCCCTCGCTCATTTATTTTTACCTCTCATTGGTGTGGGTTATGTTTCTTATAAAGGAAAAAGAACAGCTATTAAGGTCGTGTTAAAAAAATATAATCTTAAACCATTGAAGTTGGGACCTAAAGAGGGTCTAGCACTTATTAATGGGACTCAGTTTATTGCGGCACATGCGGTTGATGCGGTCGTTCGATTTCATAACTGTCTTGAGGCGGCCGATATTATTGGTGCGCTGAGTTTAGAGGCTATGTTGGGATCTATGCAACCTTTCAAAGCCAAGCTACACAAACTCAGACCATTTCAGGGAGCTTGTTTTGTGGCACATCGTTTGACACAGCTGTTGCATCAATCAAAACTATTAGCATCACACACAGATTGTAATCGAGTTCAAGACCCTTATTCTTTGCGGTGCATGCCGCAGGTTCATGGCACATCACGTGATGCGTGGGCTTATATTAATCAACAGGTTTTGATAGAACTCAATTCGGTGACAGATAACCCCATTATTTTTAGTAGAAAAGAAACCATTAGTGGGGGGAGTTTTCACGGACAACCTTTAGCGCTTCCCATGGACTATGCTTGTTTAGCTGCGAGTGAGCTTGGCAACATATCTGAACGGAGAACTTATTTGCTTTTAGAGGGAAAAGGAGGGCTGCCATTGTTGCTCATGAAAGACACGGGGATTAATTCTGGGTTTATGATTCCACAATATACAGCTGCCGCTTTAGTGAGTGAAAATAAAACAATGTGTTATCCTGCCTCTGCCGATAGCATTCCCACCTCAGTGGGCCAAGAAGATCATGTGAGTATGGGGGCAATTAGTGCGCGTAAAGCCAGAACAGTAATCGATAATTTAGAAAAAATCTTAGCTGTTGAACTCTTAACGGCAGCCCAAGCGCTTGATTATCGTCATCCTGTGAAATCAACAAGCGTGTTAGAGGCTTGTCATCAAATGGTGCGCAAACGCATTACACATGCCGAAAAAGACCGCGTGTTTGGTCAGGATTTGAATCGTGCGCGTAAAATTATTTCTCGCGGAGAACTCGTGGCCACTGCAAATGAGGCGGCAAAGAAGCATAAGATTAATCTTTGTGGGAAGAATGAAAAACAATTCAATTTAGAATGATGCGCCTATGCGCCAATGCACCGATGCTTTTTTTGTTTGTCGGATCATTGGTGCGTCGGATCATCGGAGCGAAAAAGCATGAATTACGAAAAATTTATTAAAGAATACGCCAATCATCCACACTACAAAGCCCCTCACGGCTCAGAGCTTCATGCCAAATCCTGGCAAACAGAAGCGCCCTTAAGAATGCTATTAAATAATCTTGATGCTGAGGTGGCTGAAGATCCGAGCAATCTCGTTGTGTATGGTGGGACTGGGCAGGCTGCTCGTGATCAAGAAAGTTTACAAAAAATAATAAAAATATTGCTCACCATGGATGATGATCACAGTCTTTTAGTGCAATCAGGAAAGCCTGTTGGTGTTTTGCCCACACGGGTTTGTGCGCCACGTGTGCTCATTGCAAATAGTAATCTTGTGCCTCATTGGGCGAATTGGGACCATTTTAATGAACTCAAAGATCGTGGTCTGATGATGTATGGTCAGATGACAGCAGGGAGTTGGATTTATATTGGAACGCAAGGGATTTTGCAGGGCACGTATGAAACATTTGCTTCTTGTGCGCGCAAACATTTTGATGGAACGCTTAAGGGTAAGCTTTTGGTTACAGGTGGTTTAGGTGGTATGGGCGGTGCGCAGCCATTAGCAGCCACGATGACAGGGGCTTCATTTTTAGGTGTGGATATAGATCCCAAAAGAATTCAAAAACGATTAGATACACAATACATTGATCGAATGACGCATTCTTATGAGGAGGCAAAGGAGTGGGTTATGCAAGCAAAGGCTAAGGGTGAGGCCTTATCAGTTGGTCTTGTTGGTGATATTGGTGATGTGCTGGAACAATTACTCTATGATAACATTATTCCTGATGTGTTAACTGATCAAACATCAGCGCACGATCCTTTGCATGGTTATGTGCCAAACGGTTTTTCTTTAGAGCAAGCACAGGATTTGCGTAAAGAGGATCCCAAGCAGTATCAGGAACTATCTTTAAAAAGTATGGCGCGTCATGTGGGGTTTATGCTTCAAATGCAAAAGAAGGGCGCTATCACTTTTGATTATGGCAATAACTTGCGCGAGTTTGCTAAACAAGGTGGTGAAAAAAATGCCTTTGACTATCCTGGATTTGTTCCCGCTTTTATTCGTGATTTATTTTGTGAAGGTAAAGGCCCTTTTCGTTGGGCTGCTTTGTCTGGTTATCCAGAAGATATTTATGAAACAGATCGTGCGCTCATGGAGGCTTTTTCTGATGACGAACACTTATGTCACTGGTTGCGCCAAGCTAAAGAAAAAATTGCCTTTCAAGGATTGCCTTGTCGTATTTGTTGGTTGGGCATGGGTGAGCGTGAAAAAGCAGGCCTTATTTTTAACGACTTAGTAAAAACCGGACGTGTAAAAGCGCCTCTTGTGATTGGACGTGATCACCTTGATTGTGGATCAGTCGCTTCACCTTATAGAGAAACAGAAAGCATGAAGGATGGTTCTGATGCGGTTTCTGATTGGCCTCTTTTAAACTTAATGGCTAGCACAGCGAGTGGCGCGACATGGGTATCGTTTCATCACGGTGGTGGTGTGGGCATGGGCTATTCACAGCATGCAGGTTTAGTATTATTGGTTGATGGTACAGAGCGCGCTGAAAAATGTATTCGTCGCGTTTTGCACAATGATCCTGCTATGGGCGTCATTCGTCATGCCGATGCCGGGTATGAAATTGCTCAAGCGTGTTTAGAAAAACATGGATTAGATCTTAAATCACGTTGACCGTAGTCTGAGCGTGCTAGCCCTTCGACAAGCTCAGGGTCTTACGACGTCTAGTGTGCGAACCAGCGACCCATTGATACTTCGACCCATCGAGCCGTAGACCCTTCGATCCCTTTCACTCACACATCACAATATCTTCAATATTATTTTCACATAGTGAGGCTTTACAGAAAGAATTTTCATCAGAAAACATTATAGAACAACGATGCCAACATTTTTTGGTGTCTTCTATGTTTTTATTTTGGTCAGAGCAGCCAAGCACGCATTTGGCATTATGGCTTTCACAGAAGTCATGACAATCTTCTATGTCATATTCATAGCCTATTTCTGTTTCATTTTCACAGTCAGCAAAAACTTCTGGTTCATTTTTACATAGGGAGGAACAATAAGCTGTTTTACTTCTGAAAATATATTGGCAGAGCTTTTTGCCAATAGAAGCTTTTGAGGGTTCAAGCTCACCAAAGTATTCAGAACAACTTGTGTAAAGAATATCACATCGTTGCGTGCATTTGTTTTGTAAAACGTTATCAAGCTCGCCTTCAACAGCACCAGTGGGAACAGGGCCCATTGTAATGATATAGATAAACATGAAAACAGCTCCAAGACTGTAAACATGCCATTTCCTTTTATTTTTTTTCACAATAACACCTATTCTTTATTATAGCAGAAATAGTGGTAATTTCAAATAAAGCATGTGAGAGGGGTAAAATAAAAACACAAATAATATCAAGTATTTGCAGTTACAATATTATTCTTGGATAAATTGACGGATATATTTTGAAAAGCTAAATCAAAAGAATGAAAGATAAAACAATCATTGGACCGTTTAAGCAGGTTATAACCATGGCTGATTTGCCTTTAGAAGGGCCTATAAATGATGCCGCACTTCCCGTTAGGGAAAATGCGGGGGTTGTTTGTGTTGATGGTCGGATCGAAGAAATCAAGCCATGGCAGGAACTAGAAAAAGAAAAGGGTATTGAAAAAGAAATCATTAATGAGCCTTGTGTGCTTTTACCAGGATTCATCGATAGCCACACACACATGTGTTATGCAGGATCACGTGCGCGTGATTATGCTTTAAGAACAGCTGGTGTTTCTTATTTGGAAATAGCCAAACAAGGTGGAGGGATTCTTGATACGGTTCGCAAAACGCGAGAAGCATCAAAAGAAGAGTTGAAAGAAAATTTAAAGATGCGTGTTCAGGCACATTTACAAAGAGGTGTGACAACGAGTGAAGTAAAAAGTGGTTATGGATTAAATGTTTCTGATGAACTTAAAATGCTGCGTGTGATTAAAGAAGTTAATCAGGAAGAAAAACTAGATCTTGTGCCAACGTGTTTGGCTGCGCACACATTGCCTCCTGAGTTTTCAAATCATAAAGAGTATCTAGAGTATCTTGTTAAGGAGCTTTTACCAAAGATAAAAGAGGAAGCTTTGGCCCAGCGTATTGATATTTTTGTCGAAGAAAGCGCGTTTTCAGCTGCTGATGCTAACGATTATTTAGAAAAAGCCAAAAGCATGGGCTTTGATATAATTATTCATGCCGATCAATTTTCAACCGGAGCAAGTTCTTTGGCGAGTAAAATAGGCGCTTTAAGTGCAGAGCATTTAGAGGCGTCGACAGATAAAGAAATAAAGCTGTTGGCTAAACACCATGTTGTGGCGAATGTTTTGCCCGGAGCTTCTTTGGGTTTAGGTATGGGCTTTGCACCAGCCAGAAAATTGCTAGATGAAGGGTGCTGTGTTGTTATCTCTTCTGATTGGAATCCTGGTTCTGCACCAATGGGCGATTTGCTCACACAGGCCGCTATTTTAGGGGCGTATGAAAAACTCTCAGCAGCAGAGATATTTGCTGGTCTTACATTTCGTGCGGCTAATGTCTTAAAGTTAAATGATCGAGGCATACTGGCAAAAGGAATGTTGGCAGACATGATTGCCTTTCCAACATCTGATTATCGTGATATTCTCTATCATCAAGGACAGCTCGGTCCTGTTCTAATTTGGAAGAAGGGTGTCGCTTGTTGCCTGCCCTGAGTGCAGTCGAAGGGACTGGCACCTTTTGAGAACTCTTGATAAGTAATGAGGTAGAGTCATTTTATGAGATCACTGTGGAAATATTTGGCATTGTATTCTGGTTACCTTTTCTTTATATGACCGGGTCTGTAGCTATTGGCAATCTGGGACGTAAGTTGTTTCAGGAAGAACAAATTGCTACAGAATGCTCTTGTGGTAGAGCAGCCTAAAGTGAGCCCGGGTGGCGGAATTGGTAGACGCGCAAGATTCAGATTCTTGTGGGAGCAATCTCGTGCTGGTTCGAGTCCAGTCTCGGGCACTCTGCTTCGCTGAAGCTACGCAGAGCGCTTCCGCTCTGCGTAGCTTTAGCGAAGCAGAGCTATTAAATGGCACACGGTACCGCGCAATAGGAATTTTATGAACTCCGCCAGGACCGGAAGGTAGCAACGGTAGTAAATGAACTTTGTGCCGCGGATTCAACCGTGTGCCTTTTTTTATTCTTCTTCAATTCATTGAAGAAGAATCCTGAGTGAACGGAGTGAATCGAAGGATGAAATTTGTAATCCAAAGAGTTTCCCAAGCTTCAGTTTCCATTGATAACCAAATCAAAGCTTCCATTGGTCCTGGTCTTCTTGTGTTTATGGCTATTCATCAGGACGATGTGCTTGAAGACTGTGATAAATGGATTTCAAAAATTCTTAAACTTAGAATTTTTCCTGATGAGAAAAAACCCATTAATGCCTCTATTCAAGACATTGATGGTGAGATCCTGCTCATTTCACAATTTACTTTGTACGGAGATTGCAAAGGCCAAAATAGGCCTTCATTCATTCAATCAGCCAAGCCTGATCAGGCCAAAGAAATATATGATGCCTTTGAAGAAAAACTTATTCAAGCATGGCCTAAAACAAAAGCAGGGGAGTTTGCAGCTGATATGAAGGTGTCGCTTGTTAATGATGGGCCGGTTACTATTGTGTTGGAGTGACTTTGTGCGCGCTAGCGTCTAGCGGATTAGTGCCCAGTGTTCAGTGTTCAGTGCTCAGTGCTCAGTGTCCAGTGGTTATTCTTCACCAGGCCCCTCCCTCCTTTGTAAGGAGGGAGTACCCGAAGGGGGAGGGAGGTAGATTTTTGGTGCTTGTTCTCTGTTTCTCGAGATATCTACCTCTCCCGCCCTACGGGCACCCTCTCCTTACAAAGGAGAGGGAGGCTTAGTTTGCAAACACTCTTGCCAATAGTCGATAGCACGATTGTCTCGATTGCTCGACTGTCTCGTTCCCCATCCCCCCGTGATCCCGCGACCCTGAGAACCCGCGAACCTGCGACCCTGCGACTCTGAGAACCTGCGCCTCCAATAGCCTCTAACGTGTTGTTTCTGTATTCGTTTCTCCAGTCTCTTCCGCAACAGATTCCTTTACAATCTTTTCAATTTTATCCAATCCTGGTTTTTGTTCGATCATTTTTACGAAAGAATTGTGTTTGAGCTCATTAGGGCATTCAACGATGATGGGATCATCAACTCTGAGATCGCCATGGATTTGAATGTTGTTGCTATCCATTTCTTCGCCCAAAGAGACTTCTACGAGTTTGGCTTGATTGCGAAAAGCAATAAAGACATTTGGTTGTTTATCTTCATCATAGTGGACCACAGACTTGGGTAAAACCACGACACGTCCCATTTTGCGAGTGCTGACAAAGACGTCTGCCTCTTGCCCGCCCTTAAGAAGGCCATTTTCATTAGCCACATGAGCACGAATATCTACTTTGCCTGATTTGGCTTCAATGTTTGGACCAATATAGTAAACGGTTCCAATCGATTTTATATCAGGGGCATCTTTAGGTGTGACCGTTACTGTAGAATGTTTGTCTATATAATTTGCGGTTTCTTGTGGCACTTTAAATGTTATGGAAAGAGGATTGATTTGTGAAATGGCCACGAGCTTGTCTTGCTCTTTTACCTTGTTACGATCCGAGGTAAAGATCTTTGTGACCACACCATCCACAGGACTTGATTGATTAAGTTCTAATAAACGTCTGTCTAGGATGTCTGCTTCTTTGGTTAAGACCTCAATATGTTTATCTAAAACTTCAATTAATGTTTTTAACGTTTGCGGTTGTGGCAGGGCGTCATTGGCATCACCAAAATTTTTCACAACAGGTTCATCAATCGGCTCTTCATCTAAGAATTGTGTTTCTTCAATAGACACAGGACGATCTTCACCGTCTAGGCCTGATATATTAGCTTCAGCATCAGAGAGTCTGGCTTGATATTCTTTGATTTTAGCGCGCTTGAGATCAATTTGTTCGAGGATGTGTACGTTGGATAAAACAACAATAGGATCATCTTTTTCAACATGATCGCCTTCTGTTACATAAACCTGCTCAACATCACCTGTTGTATTTGCTGTGACAAAACTTGTTTCACTGACATCAAAGGTTCCCTGAACAAAGTATTTTTTGGGAACAGAAATAAACTTGGGATAAACAACCGTGACCTCATAAATTTTATCTGAGGATTTAGGTTTTTGAATTTTCCCCTCTTGAGAACAAGGGTTAACAAAGGTAAACGAAAATGCCAATAATATGGCTATGGCTGGTCTTATCATAATATATGAGGGATACTAGGGAGATGGGTGGGAGTCAAGGGGGATTGGGATCTTGGGGTAGCAGGGTCTTAAAATAATTTGCAATAAGCAATTGGCAATTGGCTATTGGCAAGGGTGTTTGCAAACTAAGCCTCCCTCTCCTTATCCCGCAAATAGAGCAGGCGCTAGACGCTGACCACTGGACACTGAACACTAATACGCTAGACCTGCCAGAGGCAGGCGCGGCGCTAGATGTCAGACGACAGACGAAGTATTGTTGGGACTTAGGACAGAAAAGCAGGGGGTACCTTTTGAGTGAGAAAGTGGAACGTCACCTTTTGGAATGGCAATATGTTTTTTGTTTTACAGGTCTTGCATGGCTTGACCAAGTTTGATCATTAGCTTGAAAATGCAGTCTTTGTTTTGTGATCGGGGTGAGCCTAAGAGATCATTGTCGCCTGTGCGTTCATATGAATCGATGAGTGTTTGAATTGTTTCTAAACGACCAAATGTTTTTGACCATCTGTCCATATCTTCTGGATCAAGGCCAAAATCAGATTCTTTGACGCCATTTTCATTCAAATACAAGACAACATCTTCCATCCAAAGTTTGAGCATTTTGAGTTTAATCCATGTAGCTTTGTGGTCAGGAGCTTCATTAGGAAGACTTTGATCGATTTCTAAAAACTTAAGATCGAGTTCATGAATAAAGTTTACACGGAAGGTATCTAAGAAATGTTCTCCAACAGGTCCCCAGGGGTTGTGTCTATGTAATGTCCTCATTGGATTATAAAGACTGTTTTCAGCATATGTTTCTAAAGCAAGAAGCTTAGTTTTGTTTGGTTTTTCAATGCGTGGTTTTTGTGAGGGTTGTGGTTTTTGTACGTGTTGTCCTTGATCAACAGAGCTGTCTGTGATGGCTTCTGTAAGTTGTTGTGGATTTAGGTAGTCACACATGCCTAAAAGCATTTGCTCTTGCGCATGTGGTAAGTGCATGTCATAAATCAATAGTTTGATTTCATCAGGATCACCACGGGAGATAATATCAGAAGCAAAATCTCTAAACGTATCAATGCTCGCTGGATCTGAACGACCTAACATGCGTGTATGCAGTTCCTGATAGGCAAGGCTGGCTTCCTCTTCTTCTTGAAGAAAACCGTTTGGATCGCGCAAATAATTACCAATTTCTAGAACAGATGTGCTGAGTGTGATGAAATCTATGGCACTGTCATTGCGTTCAGCTTGTGAAAGATGCATCTCTTGAGTGCGTAAGGAATCCTCATGCTGATAGGCTTTTTCCATCCATGGCTGGATATAGTCTTCTATGATTGTGTCACCACATTTTTGGAACATGAGTCGTTCATAATCATTTGAAGTGAAAACAAGATCTTTGAGTTCTTGATACGTTTGATCACGATTCTTTCGAGTGTGTGACCCATCACGCAAAACATCTTGGACACGTGTGCACATATTGGAAAGACCGGGAAAACGGATGTCATGGAGATAACCTTGAACAGTTTGTGCACGACTTTGTAGAGCACCGCCAGCTTTCATTTTCTTAAAATAACGTGCATGTAAATAATCACCCATAAAAGCTAGGGCAATTGTTGTGTATTGCTGATCATCAGGAAGTGTTTTTTCTCGTTGGAGTTCATCATAAATGGCTTTAAGTTGCGCAAGTTCTTCTTCTGTGTTGACGTTATTGTCCATGTCCATGAGTGTTTGTTCAATAGAATTGAATTTACTTTTTATTTTATAAGCTAGGTCTGGGTTGTTATCTGATTGGAAAAACTCAGGAACTTTATCCAGAAAATCTTCACGCCAGTCATTAAAGGCTTGTTGTTTGTTGTAGTGTCTAAACAGGGCGTAGCCACCGAGCAAGGCTAATCCGACAACAGCGCCAACACCTGTGCCAACAAGAGTCCCCCCTAGAGTTGTTACAGCAATGCCCAGTTCAGCACAAACATAACCTGTCGCCGCAGATGTGACAGCAGCACCAGCAAAGAATCCACCAACCTCAGCTGTTGTTTCAATCCCTGTTTCTACTAACGGATGCCAATCAGTTTCATGAGTCAGTGTTCTACTGGCTTCGCCAAACATTAAGCCACCACCAATGCCAGGAGCCAGGCTAGGAAGTAGTTGGCTCGCAGGTGTTAAGTAAACCGCTGTGCCAATGAGTCCTGCATCTGTTGTTCGGCGAGCCCACTCTGGTGAATCAAAAGCTGTGTGTGCTATCTCAGCACCGATGTACAGACCTCCTAAGGCGAGAAAGGTTCCTGCTGAGGGGCCACGTGGTTTGGTTGCGCCGGAAGCCGCTTTACCACCTCTTCCTAGAGAGGGTTTGCTGCCGCCCTCAATCCCCTCATATAGAGACCAACTAAAAGGTGTACTTTGGGTTCCTGTCGGAGCGCTGGCATAATAAGCACTACCACTACCCATGGCATAAGCGGGTTGAGGACCGAGTCCCAGATCAAAATTTAGTTTTGGTAAACGAAGCCCAAATCCCCCAGGAGGACTCATAAAAGGGTATGCCACAAAATTATAGGGCTCTAAAAAGGGATCTGTTGCCGCATATTCTGCAGGGCTTTCAGTCTCAGGGATTTCAACAGGTTCACCTTCTGGCTCGCCCACAGGTTCTGTCGCTGTAGCACCTTTTTCATTAGCTTTTTTACTATCCGATTTATCACCAGGTTCAGCAGAGCATTGCAACAAAACATCAGCACGAAGTTCCATTTCTAGAGAGTCCATGCCTCTGTGAATGCTTCCGAATACATTAGGAGAAATATAAGGCGAATAGAAACCATGAGCAATTTTGGTTCCTACGCCAAAACCAATACCAACAGAAGTCACATGGCTAAAACCGCCACCCATATCAGTTTGTAAGAGCCTGTCTGACCATGTGAATTCATCAAGGTTTTGAAGAGCTATAATTTGTTGTTGCAACTCAGGATCATAATCATAATCATTCGGATTGAGTGTGAGAATCATTTCATGGTTCAACGCTTGAAAGTCTTGGTCCATTAGTATTTTTTGTTCTCTTAGAGGAGTGACTTCAGCCATGAGACTAATTTCTTTTGATTGTAGATCATTTAAAAGACCTAATAGATACGTTTCATATTCTTGATTAGTGCGTTCGCCTTGTTCTACATCTGGAATTTCAGTTAACTTAATATTATTACGACTACTTGTCGTGGGTGCTCCTGGGGCATTTGATCGCAAAGAATCTATGAGTTTGTTTCCTCCTGTCAGAAGGCCATAGCCCACGAGAAGATTCATGATGTGTCTTATTGCGCCTTTGCCTGCCCTTAGTTGCCTTGGAGGTAAACCACCCGCACAGGGTTGAGATCGCAACAGTTGGTCTTGTCGAACCATTTTATAGATTTTATGAATTCCCAGACTAAATTGTCCCATGGCTTTATCTGCCACAAGAGCTGTTTTTCCAATATCCTCAAATAAAGGGACAACAAAACCAAAGAGAAAAGAACTCATCAAACATTCAAAAAGAAATTGATTTGTCGGTCTATGTATACCTGTTAAGCTTTTCTCCATTTCTTCCATTCGTGTTTTTGTGTATTCAATGGCTGATGGAATGGTATGGATGTCTACTTCTAGTTGATTGATTTTTATTGTTGTGCCGAGAATATCTCCTTTGAGTTGGGAAATGCGTCTTTGTTGCTCACTTTGAGCCATGTCTTCTTGTACGTCTCGAAGAGCTGCTAACTCCGTTAAAAGAGCTTCGGTATTGTCCATTCCATGGAGATTTGCTGGGTCAAATAAAGATTCAGTAGCGCTGACAAATTGTCCTGTACCAGCAATATTTGGCGATTGAGCGTCAAGGGCATATTGCAACGATTGACTGTCTTCGTTGTCCCAATTGTAGTAAACATTACCCTCAGTATCTTCGCAGACATTTTGGAAAAGATAATCATCATCACCTGTGAGGGCGTCATATTTTTCATCAATTTCTTTAAGAGCAACTTCTTTTTCTATGGCACTTCCGTCACTTTTTTTCCCAAGGTCAACTAAGTCATGTGTATCAGGTTTACCTTGTTCATCAAGCGGACAGGGAGGGAGTTTTTTGTCAAAATCAGCTGGATTTACCATAATATATTTTAGCGACGATCTCTTGCTCGTTTAATTTCCCTTTCAACCCTATCTTCACGATCCCTATCAAGTGCTTCTGAAGCACGACGCCATAGATCTATTTCTCTTCTATTGGTTGCTTCTTCAAACATGCGTGAAGCATGTCTTTCGCGAATATCTTCATAAGTTGGGTATCTAATATTTCTTTCACCCGATATTTTTTGTTCTTGAATGGCATAGTGTGTTTCCATGAATAAACTTGTTAACATGGCTTCACGAATAGGGGCATATTCTTCTGTTAAGGCTCGACTAAGAGCGATATAATCATAATAAAGAATTACATAGGCTTTGAAGTGTGGATTTGTTTGTGCCTTTCGTGACAACATCTCTAGTTGTCGTTCAATAACTTTTTCTAATGGTAATCGCGAAAGCCTCTCTGCCGCACCAGGAAACATTTTTTCATCAGCACGTAAAAGATCTTCTAAACGTGTATCGCGATCAATTTTCACATCAGATTTAGCCTCGTCAACAGGGGGATATTCCATGGTACTAGGGTCTACACGATCAAGTGAAAGAGGTTCAGCTTTGGGAGCTGCGTCTCTGGGAGCAGTTGGTTCAGCTTTTGGTGCAGCGTCTCTGGGAGCAGTTGGTTCAGCTTTTGGTGCTGCGTCTCGGCGTGCGGGCACATCCCTCGTGGCTTTTGCCCCTCCTCTATCGGTAGCAGTGGGTGCTTTAATCTTCAGAGCGCTTCTTATCGCTGTTCTTTGTTCCTCTGATACACCATCTCGTCCAATCACTTCGTTAATAATATCGGCTAAAGGCATTTGAGGAGAATTAGAATGAATAGCGTGAAGCCTTGCCATGATAACAGAATTCACGCAGGAAAAAATAATTCTTCCATCAACAGTTCTCTCTAAAGCATTGAGAGCAACTTGCACGCTATCTGCTTCAGTGTATATTGAACCAAGTTCTGCCGCCTGCTCACCCGTCATCATATTACTTGCTATCATCATTTGAACGTGAGCGTGAATATTTGTTCCACTTATATGCTCTTGAAACGTTCTCAAGTGATCTAGGGTTAGTTTTAAAACAGCTTCAGGGGTTTTGGCTTTGTCGAGCTTGCCTCTGTTGATGCCGGGAATAATTTTAAAGAAATCTCTGTAACGCTCCAGTTCATCTTCGGCAGCAGCTTCTGTGAGGATTTCTTCGGAATAGGCAGCCCAGGCCTTTGCGCCTAAAACAATACCATGACTATCTTTTTGGGCGTCTAATCGGTCGATGGTATCTTGATATTCTTCAGCGCGTTTTTCGAGTTTTTTCTTGCGTTCTTCAAGCCCTGCTCGATCCACTTCACTTAAGGTTTTTCTGCCTGTTTTATAAAGAAGAATTTCTTTGTCTATTTTATGTTGCGCCAGCTTTCTATTAATAAGTGCATACTCTTCTCTGATTTCTTTAAATTGTTGTAAAAGACGTTCAAATTCTGCTTTTACATCTTCTCCTGCAGCCAATTTCTGTTCAAGCTTCGTGAGTTCTTCCTCACATCTTTGTAATTCCTCAGTTACTTCATCAAGCCTTTGTTCGAGTTGTTTAACAGTTCCGTTTTCACCGTAGTGTTTTTTATATTCTTCTTCAGCTATTAGTAGTTCTGGTTCAGATAAATTTGAACCATTGAGTTTTGCCTCAATAAGCTCAATTTCTTTTCTGACTGAAGCGAGTCTTTGTTCCAAAAGAGGTTTGATAGCGGGATCGCCACCTTTTTCAAAGAGCACTGATTCAATTTCATTCAATTCTGTATTGACCCTATCAAGTTCTGATTCCCAGAAAGGAACATTTTTGAAGAGCTTATCATACATTTTCTTAAGAGGTGTGTTTTTAACCCATCTCTTAAAAGTTTTTCCCCATGTTGTGCCATTCAACAAGACATTGAAGCCTCTCATGCCCACATAAACGCCAGCGCCTAAAGCAAGCCCATCTCTACCGACTAAATCACCCCATTCTTCTAATCCACTTATACCAGCGTAGGATGAGCCAATACCAAGGCCCATGAGTATAGTGGTTTTAACAGCAGTTCTCACTTTGGGAGGCATGCGCTCAATGATTTCAGGTGTTCTGTGTAAATAATCATAAGCATCACGAAAGAATGATTCTGATCTGACAAGCCCCACATCAATTTCTGATTTGATTTTAGTGCGTTCTTTTTTGAGTTCTTCACGACGTCTGAGAAGTTCTCCTATCTCATGATCAACTCTACCGCTGAGCACGGCACGGCCTCTTGTAGGATTAGTGTTATATTCAATGACATCTCTAATGCTCTTTTCCACAAGAATTCTTAGGCGCTTGATGGAAAAGTCCATGAGAACATTAGGATGATCCAGAACATAGGGTTCACCCCTTACGGCATCAACAAGATCACTAATTATTTTAGGAACTATATATTCTTCAAAGGAACCATCTTTTTTGGGAAGTCTTATGGTCACTGTTTCTTCATTTGTATCTAAAGAAATGACGCGATATTTTTCGAGTAATTGTGGGTAGATTGTTGCTAACGCAGCCTTAACTTCATCAACATCAAAAATGTTGAGTTCCACTTTTTCCATGCGTCTTAAAAAGGCTCCAAAGCGAGGGCTGTCTCTAAAGTATTCATCATATTCAGGTCTTGTAGTGGCAAAGACAGCATAGAGTTCTTTGTCGCTTAAGTAAGGCAGCATTTTTTCAAAAGGCGTGTTTCCTTGTACATCTTGACCATTTCCTCCTCCCCAAAGACCTGAAGAGGTGAGCATGGTTGCTTCATCAAAAAAGGCAATGGCATTAGTGTTGCGTTTCATGAAAAGAATAAACTCTGCTAGAACTCGTGAACCTGAACCCATGACACCCATTCGGGCATCCCATTTATTGGGATCGACAACGTAAATAATTTTTCCTAAAAGCTCTCGTGGAACACCCAAGGCTAAGGCTTCTTGTTGAGGAAGGAGTAGTCGTCTTTGGACTTCGCGCATGAGTTCTGTTTTGCCCACGCCAGCTTCACCCAGGACAAATGCTGCTGAAAAGGCACCGCCAGTGAGTGCTTCCATGACTTGCCTTATCTGAACTTCTCGTTCTTCTGTTGTAAAGTAAGGGTTGGGGTCAGAGATTTCTCTTGGATCAAACATGGGTGACATAAAATCAGGACACCAGTGAGGATTTCTCATCATTTGTTTGGCAATATCTTTGGCCGCAGCATCTTCAACAAGCTGTGTGCTCATGGCTTCTTTGTATAATTTTTTTTGGGCTCTGATGCTGGCAATAACCTGGAATACACCTGAAACCAAAATAAAGCCCATAAATAAGTACTGAAGCTGCGCTCCTTTATCCATTCCTCTTTGTTGAATATCGAGAAAATTTTCTCCAATTTTATCGCTGCTGGAAGAAAATTGAACACTCATAGCTGCTAAATACATGGCGAGCTTATAAGGTAGTTCTTGTCCAGCAAACATGACTGTTCTGTTTTGTGGATCAACCCATGAGTCTGGGTCATTAAACTCGCCGTCTGGTACAAACTCATGGTCATTGTCGTCATCTTCAAAAAAGGTCAGTAGCTTATCAAACACTTCATCTGCTGACATGTCTTCTTTAATATCAAAAGCAGCTCCTAACTCTTGAAGAGCAAAAGCCAGTCCAACTATGTTTTGAGAAATTGTTACTTTTTGTGTGTTTGATTTGTAGTAATAAGCTGTTTCAGGCGTTTCACCCAGAGTGAAGGACGTTGTCGGTTGGTTGCCATCGATGCATAAAGAACTGCTCAAGCCAGTTTCTGATCCAACGTTAAAGACATTTGAGTAAAAGGAGAGGGCATCAAAGGTCATGTAACCTAATGCTTGATGATTGTCTGAGGAAACAGATTTTCTGTTAGCGACAGGCACTCTTAAAACTCTGAATTGTTTTCCTGTTGGTGTTGTATACGTAAAAAAGTAATTGCTAGAGGGTTCGATGAGAAGTGTTTGTTGTTCATAGCCTGCTAAAGAGAATCTGACTTCTTCTTGGTTTTTTGGCTGTTCCAAAAAAGTTCCTTCTTGATTCGCCGAAGGTGTTGTGACTTCTGCAAGCTTTGTGTCAAGTTGGCCGAGTCCTCTAAAGGGAATTGTATCATTCTGATTTTGTGGGTTTGGTTGGTGTAAAAGTTCAAAAGCAGTGTTACCATCTGTGTTTGACAAAACATAATAGACAAACTGATTTTGATCTGTGGACTGGGCTTGCATGCGCGTGATTTCTTCATTAAAATTTCCAAAGGATACACCAGAGATGCTTTCCGTGCCGCCTTCACTTGCCGCAGCGCCTTCTACAGCCGCACCATCATCTAATCCCATAAACATATAATAAGCACTATAAGCCCAGCCAGCACGGAAATGCGCTTCATCGCCTTCGATTGTATCTTTTGTTTTTCCTTCGTGAAGATAATAAGTCAAACTGGTAACAGCCACTGAGGCTTGATAGCGTTTTGTTTCTTTGTATTCGCTGGATAGATCGACTCTGAAAATATCTCTGATAGCGGATACGGCTTTGTCTTGATCTTCTTTGAGAAACTGAATGATGCCATTTTCAAAATCGATGTAATACACATCTTTGAGATAACCTAAACAGATCATGGTCATGAGGGCACGATCAAAGTTTTGTTCATCTGTGCCATACGAGGGATCAATGAATTCTTTCAGGTCAATACTAATACCGGCTTGTGTTGCTTCATCGTAACAATAACCATTGCTATCATAATGCTTGATATCTGCATCAAAGACCCCTGCTTTTAAGTCAGTTTCTAATTTTTTAAAGCCACTCATCTTGGCATCATAGGCAGCGGTCATTTTGAAACCTTCTGCTGAATTAATGCCCGATTTTGAGCTGAGATTTCTTTTTAGATTGCCATAGGCCCTGTTACCCAAGGCATCTTTATTAATGGCTCTGGGTCGTTCTCCTTGAACAAAATTAAACAGAACTTGATCGCCCTCAATGTGAAAATAAGCATTGTGCGCGCCCACAGCGTAGCCGCGTTGTTCTCCAGCGCTATCATCTGTATTCATATAAGATCTGCCCGCTGCCTGATCCGTGTAGAGGCCTTGTGGTGTTTTATAGGTTTTTGATCGTGGGTCTTTAACTAAGCCATCTTCAGGAGCAAAAAAGGCATCAGAGACACCATCACGCCAAAAACCAACACGAATGACGCCTGTGTCTAAGTGAGATGCATAGCGTTCTAAAGTTTTGCGGTCACCAGCAATAACAGGGTTAATTTTAATAGAAGTCTTGTGTCCAATAATAAAGTCAGTAACCTCACCTGTTAGGGGATCGATTTCTGTGGGAATAATTTCGTCAACGAGATCGAGTAGGTTTGCAATTTCAGATAAGGCAGTATTTTGTTCTAATTCAATAAGGTCTGTATTGGCGTTATCCTCTAAGAATTCATGATCAAAATTTTCGAGGATTTTCTCTGTGATTTTTGAATCTGCCATTTTTCCCTCAAGTTGGAAAGAGACGTCTCGTTATCTACGGCCAAAAAAGTACTCCTAATATAATATTGTACACTATTTTAGATTGACCCCCAACGAGGAAATGTTCCCGTTACCCCTATTTTCGTAAATTTGATAACCAGAGTCGCCTGTTGTCATGAATTTGATAGATTTTTGGTTAGATTTGATAAGAGGTGTTAAGGGTTGTTAGGACTTGTTTGGATGTATCGCGTCATGGGGTTTGACGCGGGGCGTTAGGGGATGACGCGGGGGCTCTGGGGACTTGGGTCTCAGGTTCGCAGGTTCTCGGGGTCGCAGGGGGGAGCTGGGTCGCTGGAAGAAAAAACAAATAAAAAACAACTGTCGGGTTTCTGGGAGCGATACAAAATATTGAGGGATAATAGAAAGGGGTATTGTATGAAAAAGTTTGAGGAATTGCATTGCTGGCAAGAGGCCAGGAAGCTCGTAAAAGATATATATAAGATGACAGCTCAGGAGGACTATAAACGGGACTATGGTTTAAAAGATCAAATTCAAAGATCAGCAGTGTCTACGATGGCCAATATTGCCGAAGGTTACCATTCTTTTAGCACACAAGATAGAATACGATTTTTTGGTTATGCGACAAGATCTTGTTCTGAAGTTCTCTCACATTTGTATATTTCCAAGGATATTGGTTATGTTGATGCTGAAACTTTTGATTATTTGTATGAACAGATAAATAAAACAGATAAACTAACGAGAGCCTTTATTAGATATTTGCGAAATTAGCAGCCCTGCGACCCAGAGAACCTGCGACCCCGCGACCCCGCTAAACCATCTTCTTCCGACTACTAAGATTTCTGAAGAGTTGTTTGTCTAGTTTGGCTTGTTCTAATTCGGCTTGTGTTTCTTCGCGTTCATTTTCGAGAGTTGGTTTTAGATTTTCAGCTGCTTTGACACCAGGTTGAAAGGCTGCACGTCCTTCTCTGCGTTCTTTGCCTGTTTTATCACGCATGGTTCGTAGGCTTTCAGCGTCTTTGTGATCACGTTCGCGGTCGTAATTATTGTCTACAGCTGCTTGGATATCGATTTTACCTCTAATATCACTCATGGCCGTTGCATGTCGCTCCATGGCTTTAGAAAGAATTTCTTTGGCATTTTCACTCATGGGGATTTCTTTTTTAAATCCTTTAATGCGTTCAAAAATGCCAGCGCCTGTATTAAAAATACCGTCCAATTGTTTTAACGGTTTACCCATGTTTTCAATGAATGTACCGGTTCGTGCACCTACTGAGTTTTCGGCTCTGAGTTCACGACCTGTTTTTGTGAGTTTTACATTCATTTTAGGAAGATCAAGGCTTTCTCCTAAAAGTCTTCTGAGTCTGGGATTATCGTTGAGGAGCCATTGCAAGTTTTCAGATTGGCCTTGGCTCATGGTTGTGGCAATATCAGAAACATAGTCTTCGCCTTCTGTGATAGTTCTGGCAACCTTGTCGCATTGAGCTTGTAGGTCAATGACTTGGCGCGATTCTTTAAGTTCTGTTTCTAAGGTTGTGCGTGTAGCAGTGGTATCTAGAGCTAGTTATTCATCAATTGCTGTTATGCGGGCACTGATTGCTTGGCGACGAGCTGGTGTTAGTGAGGTCTCAAGAGCTGCCAGTTCTGCTCTTAAAGAAGTTCTTTCTTCTTCTAGGGCTGCCTTGCCTTGATCAAGCTGTTCAATTTCCTGACGATGGGCAATTTGTCGGCCAAGATGCCAGGCTTCAGTATCATTTTCATAAGCTTCTAGATCTTGTTTGTATTGTGCTTTTACTTCTTTTGAAGCGCCTTTTTCAGGTTCTGTTGGTTTTGAAGGTGGTGTCCTGGGCGAATCCTCATAAATTTGTAAAGCTCCTAAGCATTCAGCTTGAAAACCAGATTCAATCCTACGAATGAGTTCAACAACACCTGTTGCACGTTCACCCAA
>JAHJDR010000383.1 GCA_018812345.1 bacterium
CCATAGGTATTTCCAATTAAATACCTGAGTCGTGCATCAGTAGATCCTGAAGGAATATCTTCATAGATCTCGACTATCTTATCAATTTCCATCACTGTATCTGTTCTTAAAGCAGCTTCAATATCTGATAATAATGGAGGCATTGGTTTTCCACTGGAAAGCACTCCAGCCCAATCCTCTTCTAAACTTTGCATGAAAATATCATCCATGATTTCCGTTGATTGATCTTCATTGTATACATATATTGCATAACCTTTATGCTCACTGTTCCCATAGAGAAATTCAGACCAACGATTTGGCAGTGAAGATTCGAGTCTTGCTTTCATAGCTTCATGTTCAGGGCTAAGCTGTCCCCGATTGCTTGCTTCGCAAAGAGCTCCTAAACGTGATAAATCTTTTTGTAAACCTTTCCATTCTAGCTGAACATCATGACCTAATTTTTTAGCTCTTTCTTTACCAAGCTCTCCAATCATTGCTCGTTCTACTTGATTACCAACACTAAAATAATCTTGTATTCTATCATTACGGTATTGTGAATCAGCAGCATCCTGCAATTCTCCAACAATAAATTGATTCAAAAGATTTAGCCTTGTTAACCCATCATTCATCCAGCTAGGAACGGCCTGACTACCTTTAGGATGAACATAAGCCGCTTCTGCTGCAGGATCTGGTTTGCCTGCTGTCATTTGATCTGTATAATCAGAAGAACTACCACCAACACGTCGTCCATCAGAACCTGTACGTGCGCCATCATGCTCACCAGGTTTACCCACAAGAGCGGTTATAGGACTTTGTGTGCTGTCATGGTACTCTGATTTAAACTGAGAACTAATCCATTCAGGAACTGTAAAGGTTGCGGCTGCAACAGATTCATTAGCTATAGCATCTTCAACAGAAGCTAAATTATGCATTTGTTCTGAGCCTTCAGGTGAATAAGGATCAGCATAGCCACTCTCTTGAGCGATTTGTGAAACAAGATCTCTTATATCTTCAATGCCATGTTCTGCAAGATCAGCCTCTGATATATCGAGTCCTTTAACAATATCTCTGATATTTTTTTCTAAAGAATCACCTGCATGTAGGGTCATATTTCCTTGCTGTACAATCATAGTTGCTCCCAATCAGCTAAACGCTGATTAAATAAGCCCTCTTTACGCGATAATACCCTATTCTTATTGTAGCATGAATGCTAATACTGGGGAAGATGATTAATGGTGCTGTTCTTGTTAGAATTGTTAACTATTGTTAAGTGATGTTATGAGTTGCTAAGAATCGCAAAAAGAAATTTGACAATAGATTTAATATGGGAAAAATAATCTTTAGGGTTTTTTGCATGGGAAACTGGAAATGGTAAATGGAGGGAAAATAACTTCGTTTTTTTGATTTACCACACGAGGCTTGCGTCGCAAGCTTTTCGTAGCGGGGATTAGCGCCCCAAAAAATCAGCTACGCTGATCACGGGGCTGATAGAATTGACTTTTTTTGTATTTGATTTACCACGAGGCTTGCGTAGCAAGCTTTTCGTGGCGGGGATTAGCGCAGCCCGGTAGCGCGTTCGGTTCGGGATCGAAAGGTCACGAGTTCAAATCTCGTATCCCCGACAGAAGCAACTTGCACAGTTCGGTTACCGTGGTCCGTTGTCCGTTGTCCGTTGACCGTTGTCCGGTTCCCGTAATACGGATAACGGATAGCGGACCACGGACCACGAAAATAATCGCTCAATGCAATAACTACAAAGCTCCCACTATATAGAAATAGGTTGTGTTAGAATAATGCTCTGGACGTGAGGATAAATATGTCAATCTTCTACTTGCCATACATGAACTACGGGTTGTTCATTCTCTTCATCGCCTAAAAGCTCAGTGACATATAATAAATTGTTTGTGCGATCATATGCAACAGCGCCAATGCGATACCGACGCTGCTCATCTTCCCCATAGTCTTGAGTTGCGCTCGCAGGGGTTGCGAGAAAAAGAACATCATCGATATTCATGCTGGTGTAGGGTTGCGGCGCATCAGAATCTAAAGTACCTGTCGCAACAGCAGCAAAATCATCAGGATCATAAAATATTATTTGGCTTTCAAATTCCTGGGTCCACCAGCCACGACCGCCATGACAATCTTCATCGCACGAAACATCATCACACGCACAATAATAATCATCAGATAAATTACAAGCACTACCATCTGCGGTGAAACAACCCGGGCCACCTATATCTTCTGGCTCAATACAGGGCACATAATTACCGGGACAGTATTGCCAACCATACCAGTAGTTAGCACCAGAACCTTTTGTGCCAACAAAAATAACCGCTGCACCATTTGTTGTATTAAGCCAAGCCCCGCCTGCCCATTCATCAGGATGTTGGTAGTCATCGAGCCAGTCTGTTGTTGTTGGAAATGTAGAATAATATAACAGAGGAACGGCGCTAATCGTCGTATCAGCTGCGGGAGGATTGCCTTCGAGCCATGGACCTATGGCGATAAGAACAGGCCCCTGACTTCCCTGACCGCCGTCTCGAAATCGGCCTGTGGCCAAAAGCCGTCCGCCAACATATTCATCAGCCCAATTTTCTGGAATGTCGAATAAATAATCATTCACACCGTAAAGAGGTCCATCCTCTACCCACCAAGGACCTTGGGTTTGATTGGCATCAAGCTCCCCATCATCTCCCATGACACGCCAGGTCTGAGAGGGCACACAGCTCGCATCACCATCAATAGCACAGTTATCCGGACCTTCCTCGTCTTGAATGTGTTGTCCCCAAGTCATGTAAAGCGTGTCCGCTGTTTGATCACCTTGAGGTGGCAAAACCTGAATGCCTGCTTTGACAAGTTCAAAACGAAGGTCTTCTTCGTAAAGATCATCATCGCGAAGATCTGTAAAATTTTGTAATAAAGTCGCTGTTGGTAAAGAGGTCAAATCGTCAGAAATTACAGGTACAGGAATGGAAACCTCAGCATAATAACTACTTCTGTATTCAGAACCTGGGCTTTCATCATCAACACCAGCGACAATAAGCGAACCCGGAGTTATATCGCTGCTTGTGGGATCTCCATTGTAATAATGAGTCATGGCGCGACCACCCCACGAAAATGTATTGGGAGTTTCTTCGGCTGAAACAGGCAATCTAAAGGCTCCCAGATAAACAATATTATCTGAACTGAGAAGACCACTGGGTATTGTATCGTTAGGCTCATCGTCATCAGTGTTTGTGTTTGAAGAACAGCCAGAACAGGCACAGATAAAAATAATTAATAAAACAATAAATATATTCTTATAAAAAGCGTGCAAATGAAAAGACAAAAACATAGCCCCCCCCTTTTTGTTTTTATTGCACACTATAATAAAGATTAATAAATTCCACCAGAAAATATTAAAGTAACTGCATGTCTGATAGACTCAATCTGTTTAGAGATAAATTTTGATCAGCCCCCATGCTCAGTTCATCCGATAAGTCCGCTCATAGAACAATTTAAAATCTTCCTTCCCCTCTTTACCTAGATCATAAGCTAGCATTTGATAGGTGCTTCCATTTTGAAACATGTAAAGCTCATCCCATTGTTCATAAGTCCCATGACGTTTCAAGTGGGCCTTGTACTTCCCAGGATCTGCGTACAAACACTGAACATATGCCCTAGCCAACATTTTACAAATGCGTGGATCTCTTTCAGAACTCCTTCTTAGTCTACTATAGAGCTGAAAAATAGTTTGAGACGATTTAAAATGATTCGCCAAAATACCAATAGCAGCTTCAATTTCTTCTGATGGGGCATTTCTATCAGCGCTCAATATGATGTTCATTATATTTTTTTCTTCATCTGATCGACGCTGCACTACCCAAGAACAGAAATCTTTAAATTCTTCTTGTTGTTTTAAAGGAAAATCAGGAATAAGTGTAAATAAATCCATATCTCTAATTTCCATTAAATGATCACAACGCCCACGAGTCGCCACAGCGCTATAAATATATGTTCGATAACGAGCAGGTCTTACGCGTAAAGCTTGCATAAACGCCTGTGCTGTTAGCCCTATAGCAAAACTTGGTGATCCCACATTATCTCGTAATGCCTGATGCAAATGAAATAGAGTATAGGCTGATTTAAAATGGTTTGCTAACAAATCAAGCGCATTAATTATTTCTAGTTTTGGCGTCGCTTCATTGGCATTCAAAACAAAATCAAAAAGAGCTGCTTCCAGTTTTGAGTGATTCAACTTTTTACGATCAAAAGCCTCATCTGGATCCATGCAACGTGTCCCAGAAGATTCATGATAACCAAGAGCTGCCAATGTTTTTAAACGATCCCTTTTAACACGGACATCCTTTGGCTCGCCCTGTAATAATGCTTGTATCGTCCCCTGCGCTTGCACTGCCTGAATGATGTTAGGCGCAAAACCACCTAATAAACCCACGACCGCAGAACCACCAAACAAAATAACATTTTGTATCGCTTCTGACAATTCTGCTGTCTGAGGAAGTGACATCACAAAGGGAGCTGCCACAACACCAGCAAAAACACCTCCCAGAGTTGATCTGAGCAAGGCGTCATAAAGGGGTTTATCCTCTGGATGTTGCACGCGATCCCTAAACAGCAATTCATTTCGCTTAATGGTCTGATGAGTACATAATTGCAGATACAAGTCTGGTCTATGATGTTGCTCATCAATAGTCACTTTTGGAGAGGTCTCTCTGACAACCCTATTCCCCATATGTTGCATTAAAGATCCAATTAAGGGCATTTGATTAAAACTATACGTTGCCCCCACACCACCTATAAATGCCATAAAACCTCCAATTTTCTGTACCATAAGGTACAGAAAATTGCCGCGGCGTAGTTCCGAGCGAACACAGTGAGTCGAGGAACGAAGCCGGGCATTCCAATTTAAACGTTTTCACAGCTATCTATCGCCGTGTTAACTTCTGCCAAAAATGCTTCATGATTTTTGAATAACTTTTGAAATGATTTTCTTTCATACTCGGTCTTAATAAAATCCCAACTTACCTCTTTCATATCCCCAACACGTCTTTCTTCAGCTAATTGTACGCGTCTGAGCAATGAGCGAAATTCATGATGAGGATTGGCTTGTACAAGCCTCATAGCCATACTGCGTAAGGCTACAGGAATTCGTTCTTCTGCCACAATGGTTTTTACAAGATGTGTTAGCTTTGAATTAGACTCCCAGTTAATCCTCAGACCACTATCACTGAGAAAACCAAGCATGCCATTAAACACAGCCCAATCACCTAAAATACGCAACTCTGGTTCTTTAAAATTTTGTACCAGCTGCTCAAAAATCAACATGACAACATCATTGATAACAATAAAACGGTCAGCATCATCAATCGCATCATACCAAGCTCGCATAAGAATTAAAGAAGCTTCCAAACGTCTTTCAACAAGCCGCGTTGAAACACCAAGCCTGTCTGTTTCTAGGATAATTTTTTTAAAAATCCCCATCATTGCCTTAGCTTGTTTTTCTGAAGAAAACTCTGCCCAGGCTAGTGTTTGAAGAGGATTACTTTGATGTTCTTCTTTGGGCGGTCTGACAGCCAAAGCGTAATATTCTATGGCATTCCTTAAAGGTTTCAAATCCCAGTGATCCATTGCCTGCTCTGCTATGGCCGTAATAATAAACCTATCAATTTCCTCAGAAATACTCAGTCTGCCAGATAATGTACGAATGGATCTTGGAAACATCTCTTCACAAAGCGCTGTGTACGCTATCCGAACAGCTTCATTAACTTGCTCATATGTCCCCACATTGTACAAGCTATATTCTAGCGCTACTCGTGCCTGTTCATTATCTTTGAGTTCTGCCAACCTGCTTGCAGCATAAATACGCGTACCTGACGATTCACTCTGCAATAAGAGAGTCTTGTAAGTTTCTATGTCTTCAAAACGTAAATCTTTTCCTTCTCCTGTTTTTGTAATCTTGACATGATAAATTTTGCCCCCTGCTTTTATTATCTTATCAGCTTGTTCTCCGGACATGGGTACTTGGAACTGAAATCCATGCAAATTATGTTTTTCATCTAGTAAATGATACACATATACAGTTTCAAAATATCCTGAAACACTTTTAATATCACTTTCATGATTGATGTGACCTTTCAAAAAGTCCAAAAGCTTTTCTTCTCCCGCCTCACCAAAATGAATTAACAACCGCATCCAATCGCTAACGGGAAGCAACGTAACATCTTCAATAGGCATCTTTGCGAAAGCCTCAAGCCTTTCTTGACACAAAGACATAATTTCTTCAGCAGAGCCTTTTTTACGGGCTAGCTCCACAAAAGTCTGAAAGCCACCCTGCAGACTTTCCTCATTTTTATTTTTAGCCATAAACTCACTTATATCACAAAAAGCTAAAAACGCACTATGATCCTTACCCTTTAAATCATGCATCATAGCATAGAGAACATTCTTTTTTCTGCCCAACGTTGTATCAAATAATGACATTTCCTTACGTTGACGGCTTATAAAATTATAATACTTATGCGGTTTGGCTCGAAGAACATCATAAAAAGCTTTAGCAACAAGTGATTTCAGATCAGGATCTGTTTGTGATCGTGTATTGAGAGTACTGTATAAATGGTACAATGTGTACGCAGATTCAAAATGATTAACGAGCAAATCCAGCGCATTGTTAATTTGTTCAACAGGTGTTTTGGAAGTGGCTTTAGATAAAAAATCAAAAAGAGTTGTTTCCAGCTTTGATTGTTTTAACATACCTCGATCAAAGGGAGTATCAGATTCTACATCTCTTGTATGCGACACACCATGATATCCTAAAGCGGCAAGTATTTTTAATCGATCTTCCTTTAACCCAGGAACTCGCACAGCACCTGCAAGCAAGGCTTGAATATTACCTTCAGCTTTTGCAGCATCTATAAGATTAGGTGCTAAAACTAATCCTAAACCAACACCTAAATACGCCCCTGCTATAATACCCGTACCAACTAATGGCACTTTTGATAAAACAGAATTGCTCACTACCAAAGGAACGGCTACACCAGCTCCAACAAAACCAGCTATCATGTATTTACCTACAACACTAACAAGGTTGACTTTTTTTTGAGCAAGATACACGTCTTTATGGTAACGTTCTAACTGCGTATTAAAATCTAAATGTTTGTCTGCCTCGCGAATAGATACTTCAGGTAGTAAATGCCTCATTGCTGTATCACCATAATGTTGCATAAAAGAACCTACTACAGGCAAGTTATTAAGATTAACTGTTGCGCCCATACCACCGATAAAAGTCATAAGACCTCCAATTTTCGATGCCATCAGGCATCGGAAATTGCCGCGGCGTAGCTCCATTTATGGAACGAAGCCGGGCAAATTCAATTGCTAAACACTTAATTATATTACTGTTTCTATTTTTTTGGATTACAGAACACCCTATATACCCTGTTTTCCTAACACTATATTCGCTCTCATTTGTCAAAAGTTGCTAAGTTTTTCAAAAAATAACTGTTATAATATAAGGCAAGATGGAAAAAGAACCGGACATTCAACTCCAAGTCATTGAAGCCCATTACCAACAAAAGCGTCGCTATCAAGAGCTTATTGAGCGCTATAAAACAGGACCACAAAGTCTGCACTTTGTTTCCAAACATTCTCAACTCACGCGTTTTTTACAATTTCTTAAAGTTGGTACTATTGAAGACAAGAAAATTCTTGATCTCGGTTGTGGACTAGGTGATTTTTTTAAGTTCCTCAAAGAACAAGGCATCACAACCCAATACACAGGCTATGATATTGTCTCACATTTTGTGGGACACTGTCTCAAAACTTATCCTGGTGAACACTTTGAAGAACGTGATATACTTTTTTCTAAACCTAAAGATAATTTTGATTATATTTTTGCCAGCGGTATTTTTGCTCATGCCAACCAAATCTCTTTTGAAGAAATTGTAACTCTTGCCTTTGATATGTGTGAGCTGGCATTTGCCTTTAATATATTTGAAACCACACAACCTGACTTTTTTCACATCACAAAAGAAGACGTCCTTTTCTTCTGCAATCGCCTGAATCCATGCAAGGTTGTGCTTGTTGAAGATTACTTGCCGGGGGATTATACTGTGTTTCTATATAAGTAAGGCGTAGGGCGTAAGGCTTAAGGCTTAGGGCTTAGGGCTTAGGGATTAGGATCTCTGGTTCGCTGGGTCGCGAAGTCGCAGGGATTTGGGTTCCGGAGTACTATATACCCAGGAACCCAAAAGTGCCCAAGCCCTAAGCCCTAAGCCTTGCGCCTTATTTTACCCTGGCACTCCGGCACTAAAAAGCGCCTGCCCCGTTTGCGGGGTCTAACGTGGAAATTACACTCTTTATAACGTAATCAACTTCTTTTTGCGTCAACTTCGGATACAATGGTAACGTAATTGTAGATTCGCCGATGTTTTCTGCTATGGGAAAGGAATTTCTTTTGTGGCCTAATGTATTTTTAAAATACTTTAATAAATGAATCGCCCTGTAATTTACAGCTACACCCACACCCTTTTTCTGCAAGCCCCATAAAATCTCATCGCGCCTTTTGGGTGGCACAAGAATCGTAAACATATGACGCGCGCTCTTTGTATTTTTACGTACCTGTAACAAACGAATATCTTTTAAGGGTGAAAAGGCCTTTTCATAACACTGACAAATCTTCTCACGTTGTTTCAGATTCTTTTCCACATTTTTTAGTTGGTTATGAAGTAAAGCCGCATGAATATTGTCCATATTGTATTTCCAACCCAATATATCCATATCCCAATGCTGATATTTCTTTGTATACCGATCAGCTGCATTAGTGCTCATGCCATGTGAACGCAGCTTTGTGACACGTTCTGCTGTCTTTTTGTTATTGGTTGCAAAGGCCCCACCCTCACCTGATGTGATGTTTTTTGTAGCATAAAAACTAAAACAAGCGCCATGAGAGGCTTGACCTGGCCTGAGTTCGTCTCTCTTAGTTTCTAAAGCATGGGCAGCATCTTCTATAACAATAAGTTTATGCTTTCTGGCAATTTTGCTGATCGCTTGCATATCACACATATGCCCATAAAGATGAACGGGCAAAATGGCTTTTGTTTTTTTGGTCAGAGCTTTTTCAATAAGTGCGGCATTGAGATTGCCTGTTTCTTCTTCTACATCAACAAATACAGGTTTGGCCCCTGTATGCATAATAGCTGTAGCCGTAGCAATAAAGGTGAGTGGCGACGTAACAACCTCATCACCAGGGCCAATATTATGAGCTAATAAAGCCAAATGAAGCGCTGCTGTGCAACTTGTGAGCCCTACAGTGTGTTTTAAATCAATGTAGCGTGAGAAATTTGTCTCAAATTTTTTAACATCTGATCCTGTTGTCAGAAAAACAGTATTAAGAACTTTAGCAACGTCTTTGATTTCTTGCTTGCCCAAATTGTGTTTGAAAAATTCAACTTTCATATCTTAGTGCATCTCCACTTTGCCATCTGCCGTCATAATAGGCACATGACTCATCCATTCAATTTTCTTCCACCAAGACTCATTCTCGGCATACCATTTAATCGTTTGCTCGAGGCCTTCTTTAAAGCTGCGACCCGGTGTCACACCCAAAACTTCAGCAGCTTTATTTGTTGAAGACACATGATGCTGCACTTGGCCTAATCGATCACCAATCTTATTTATCAAATTTTTAGGCTTATTGAGAATATCAGTCACCATATCAGCGATTTCCTCCACGCTAAAAACCTCTCCAGATCCTAAATTAAAAACCTCACCTGTTGTCACCGCATTATCAGCCAAAATGACCTTTTCAAGGCGTTCACACGTATCTTCTACATACAACCAATCCCGTCTCGCTTCTCCTGCGCCATGAACAGTAAGAGGTTGGTTCTTTAAAGCAGCTGTAATAAACCGCGGTATTACCTTTTCTAAATGCTGGTATGGTCCATATTGATTAAAAGGACGTACTATGGTTGCCGGAATGTCATAGGTTTCGATAAAGGAGTAAACAAGCCGATCCGCACCACATTTTGCTGAGGCATAGGGTGATTTAGGTTTGAGGGGATGTTCTTCATCCATGGGCTCATATTCTGCAGAACCATAGACCTCTGAAGTCGATATATGAACAAATTTTTCAATGTTCTTTTTATGTTTCACCACGGCTGTTGAAACCGTTTGCGTGCCCAAAACATCAGTCACGTAAAAGATATGATTGTCATAAATAGAGCGTGCCACATGCGACTCAGCAGCAAAGTGCACAATAATGTTTGAACGTGCGACCAGACTATTAATCAGCTCACCATTACACACATTACCAAACCAAAACTCAAAACGCGTTGTGTCCTCGCGAATAAAAAGAGGAATATTCTCAGGATTGCCAGCATAACCTAAATTATCGATAACAATAATCTTATATTCTGGATGATTTTTATACCAATATTTTACAAAATTACTGCCAATAAAACCGGCGCCACCTGTGATAAAAATTGTCTTCATGTTCTGAACCCCTATTTTGATTATTTAAAATATTTTATGCGATCATTTTACTTATAGCAACTAATAAAAGAAATTTATTTAGTGACAAGAAAGCGCTAATGCATTAAAATTTATAAAGTTTTTTTGTACTCTTAACATCAAACATAGTTAAAACCCATGATCAAAATTTCAATTATTATTCCCTTATACAATGAAGAAGAAAACCTACAAGAGATGTACTCGCGCTTAACTTCTGTACTAACAAAACGGGGTTCTTCCTATGAAATCATCTTTGTTGATGATGGTAGCACAGATAAATCATCAGAAAGGTTACTCGCCTTCAATGAAAAAGACACTCATGTCAAAGTCATCCAACTTTCCCGTAATTTTGGTCAACCCGCAGCCATTGCTGCAGGCCTTGGCCTAAGCGATGCTGAATATACGCTCGTACTCGATGCTGATCTTCAAAATCCCCCTGAAGAAATACCTAAACTCTTGGATGAAATTGAAAGTAAAGATTACGATATTGTCTACGGCATACGTAAAAATCGAAAAGACACGTTTTTTAGACGCTTCTCTTCTAATTTCCTCTACTGGTACATGACAAAAGTTTTTCACATCAAACTTCCACGAGGCATTAGCGCTTTTAGAGTGATGAATCGAAACATGGTTGATTTTTTTAATCACTTACCCGAAAAAACACGCTTATATGGGGCCCTTTCTTCCTGGAAAACAAATAATTATAAATGCATAGAAGTAAGTCATTCCACGCGATTTAAGGGAAAATCAAAATACAGTTTCTTTAAGTTGTTTAAAAGAACAACAGACTTAGCCATTGCTTTTTCTCTCTTACCACTCAGATGGATTGGCTTTTCAGGCATTATGGTGGCACTTGGCAGCATAGGGTGTGCTTTTTATTATCTTATTCAAAGACTTTTATATGGCTTTGTCATTCCTGGTTATACGTCAATCATTGTATCACTCATGTTTTTCTCAGGTGTGCAGCTTATTTCTCTAAGCATTATTGGCGAATATATCGGCCGCATCTATACCCAAGTTCAAGATAGACCAATGTTTATCATTGATAGACTTGTTGGTTTTTCCCTTGAACAAAATAAAGGAGCCTCCGATTAAGAAACTTCTTATTGTTGGCGCGGGGATCTTCCAGGTAAGCGGCATTCAAAAAGCGTGCGCCTTAGGTCATCACGTCATCACAATTGACAAAGACCCCAAAGCACCTGGTTTTGCCTATGCACAAAATCATGAATGCGTTTCAACCACTGATCAAGATAATGCCTTAAGAGTGGCTCAAAAGTATGGCATTGATGGTGTTATGACACTCTCTACAGAAGTGGCAGTCCCCACAGTAGCACACATAGCCTCATCCTTGAACCTGCCGGGCCTGAGCATGACCACAGCCTTAAATGCCACAAACAAACTCCTCATGTCGCAATGTTTTGAGCAAAACAATATACCCAGCCCTAAATTTACAGCAATCAATTCCATAACGGACATTGAACAAGGCCTCAAACACACTGGCTTACCAGCCATATTAAAAATATTAAGTAGTTCAGGCTCTCGTGGCGCCTTTAAAATAGCATCAAAAGATGCCCTGCAACAGGCCTATAAATACTCGATGAGTTTTTCCAAATCACAAACATTGATTTTACAAGAATTCTTACAAGGCACAGAAGTTGGTGGTGAAGCGTTTTTTCATAATAACGAACTTAAATTTTGTTTTGTAACGAACAAGGCAATTACAGGAGCGCCTCACTATGTTCCTCTGGGTCATTCTCTCCCCTGTAAATACGATCCTGATCTTGTAATTAAAATCAAAGAACAGGTTCATCAAGCAGCTCTCGCTGTTGGCATTGCCAATGGACCTGTTAATTTTGACATCATGCTTACAGAACAAGGACCCAAAATCATTGAGATTGGCGCACGACTTGGTGGTACATGTTTGCCAGCAGTTGTTTATCATCATGCGGGCATAGACTCTATTACCGCAGCCATTGCACAAGCTCTGAACGAAGACCCAACACAGCACCTAAATCAAAATAATACACTACCTGTTGCCGTCCATTTAATGACCGCAAATCAGTCAGGAACCCTAGAATCCTTTGAATTGCCTCCAGAAATAAAAAACAGCCCTGATGTGATTAATTATCATATAGACAAGGAAAAAGGAGACACGGTTACAGAGTTCACCTGTGGTGCCAATCGCATTGGCCATGTTATTTGTAAAGGGAGCTCCTGGGAAGAAGCTGAAAAACGAGCTCGTGACATTGCTTGTAACGTTAAATTTCAAATTAGGTAAAACATCAGATGAGAAAAATATACATTAGTGAACCACGCAATCTGTTTTGGGAAAATTACTGGAAAAAAGCAGTTGAAGATTCTGATAGCATTAAAGATTTGAATGTATACCCCCTTCATTTAATAAATAAACATGTCGATAAAAATAGCAAAATTGTTGAGCTAGGCTGTGGTTTAGGGCGTGTGCTCAAACATTATCACCATCAGGGCATACACATTGAAGGCCTGGAATATGACAACTATTGTGTTGCAAAATTACAGCAGGAAAACAGTACCTATCGCGTGATAGAGGGCAACATTATTTCCCTGCCTTATGCTGATAAAAGCTTTACGATTGCCATGGCTTTTGGTGTTCTCGGACATTTAGAACAAGACATGGATAAAGCATTTTCTGAAATCAATCGAATCCTTGAACCTCAAGGCGTTTTAGCCGGAAGCCTTTGTTATAATAATTTCGGCCGATTTATTTTTAATCTTATTGCACGCTTTAAAATCTGGCGCAAACGAAGCAAAAAACACTTTTACACGCATCTTTTTAGTAAAAAAGAAATTAAAAACATGCTTTCTGATCATGGCTTTGAACTCAAAGAACTCACACCAATTCTGTCTCCAGAGGTCTTGTACAATTACTTTCCCTTTTTAAGAGGCCAAAAACGAGATTTCTCTCAAAAACAAAAAAGAACGAGTCATGACTACTATCCCTTGAACATCTTTGGTAAAGCCATTTATTTCATCATGAAAAAAGTAATACCCTACCAATATACATTTGCTTTGAGTTTTATTGCCGTAAAAGTGAAGGACAAAACATGATTAACTTACTCATTACCAGTATAAACTGGAGAAGCCAAATCCTTAAAGACTTTAAAGAAGGCCTTAAAAAAATCCATGCCAACAATAAAATCATTACGGTTGAAATGGATTCTTTATCTTCGGGCATTTATTTTGCTGATGCCAACTATATGCTCCCCGCCTATACAGAAGAAAATTATCTACAAGAACTCGAAAAAGTTTGTCAGACAGAGAATATTAACTACATTCTCCCCCAAACAGATAGAGACTGTAATTTTATGGCCACGCATAAGTCGTTCATTGAAGCTTGGGGCCTTACCATACTCATGCCAGATGAAGATGTTGTGACGTTATTAAACGACAAGTTAAAAGCACAGACTTTTTTTGAAAAACAAGGTTTTTTAATTCCCAAAAACTACCCTATAGACCAACTACAGGCGATTACAAACTACCCTGTGATCATAAAACCCAGAAAAGATTCCGGCTCTGCGCATGTCTATATTGCGCATGATCAAGAAGAACTCACAGCATTCATAAAACGTGTTCCACATCCTGTTGTTGAAGAATACATTGATGGCGTTGAATATACCGTTGATGGGGTTACAAACGAAGATGGCTCCTTAATAGGTCTTGTGCCGCGCAAACGCCTAATGGTGAAGGCTGGCATATCCATAAAAGGTGTTACCGTTAACCACCCAGAGATCATTACATTAAGTAAAAAAATTGCGCAGAGTGTAAAACTGAAGGGTTTCTTTTGCATTCAATTTATGGAACGAAATGATAAGCTGTATCTGCTTGAAGTAAATAGTAGAATTGGAAGCGGTTTTGTATTAAGCTTACAGGCAGGCTTAGATATATCAGATATATTTTCTGCCTATGACAAAAAATCAAATTTAATTTATCCTGACGGTTTTTTTGAAGAAAACGTATACATGATGCAATATCTTTGCCCAGTCATTAAGAGGCAGAATGAATTATTATGATTAAGATCATTGGTTTTGACATAGATGACACCCTTATTTCAAAAAGACTATTTAGTTATTGTTGTTTTAAAGCCATTGCACTGGATGTTGCCCTTAAAACAAAGAAAAACAAAAAAGACATCCTCCTCTCTTTTATGAAAGAGTTTGATGAGCTCAATCGCACAGATACAATTGGTGCTGTGCTACGCCATTACAACATCTATTCAAAAACACTCCTTAACAAATTGGTGCAACAATATCGTAATGCTAATGCTAAAAAAGCTGTTTATCCAGACACCATAAAAACCTTAACAACACTCAAGAAACAGGGATATACTATCGTGGCCATCACAGATGGGAAGGCTACAGCTCAAAAGCAAAAACTCATTCAAACAGGTTTACAAAAACATTTTGATCACATCATAGTGGCTGATGGTTCTGTTAATAATAACAAAAAACCAAACATGAGTGCTTTTTTGAAGATTTTCAAAAAATATAAACTTCATCCTCATCAGTTTCTCTACATCGGTGACAACCCCTATCGGGATTTTGTCAATCTTAAAACCGCTGGGGCACACACGCTCAGGATTAACAGATCAGATGGTCAATTTAAAGACATCAGCCTATCCAAAAAATACGAAGCCCATGCGTCCCTACCAGATTTAGAGTCCCTTTCAAATATTGTAAAAAACATCACAGGAGATAATGAATGATCACAAAAGCCAAAGCTGTTTTTAAGTATTTTCTGAAAATTAAATTTCCCATGAAAGTGGCTCATTACATCACCTATCGCTGTAATCTTAAATGTGACATGTGTGGTCGTCGTGCCATCGAATCAGAACAAGAAATCACTACAGAACAAGCGATACAACTCCAAAAAGACTTTAGAAAAAAAAGCACCATCATTTGGTCCTTCTCAGGCGGTGAATGTCTTGTTCGTAAGGATATCATTGAGCTATCTGCTTCTGTGAAAAAACTCGGCATGGACCTCATCATTGTTACCAATGGCATCCTACTCCCCAAGAAACAAGAAATCCTCGAATACGCTGATGTCATCAATGTGAGCCTTGATGGCAATCAAGAGTCTCATGAAAAACTCAGAGGTCCTAACAGCTATACCAAAGCTCTTGAGGCTTTAGAACTCATCAAAAACACAAAGAAAAAACGCTTAAAAAAGGTTGTTAATACTATCCTTAACAATGAAACCATCCAACAACCTTGGCTCGAGCACATGCTCACATTAGCAAAAGAATACAACTGCCAGGTTGGCTTTAACCCCATCATTGTCCATCGATCAGATTTAACAGACAATATTGAAAAAACATACATGCCCACTTATGAGCAATTTAAAGCTTTTGGAAAATGGCTTGAAGAAAAGAAAAGTTCAAAAGATGCCCCCTACTTTATGGACAGCCCTGAATTTTTTAAAGCCATAGGACACTATCCCACTAAACCAACCAGAATTAAATGCTATGCCGGCATGTACCAATGCAGCATCGATCCCTTTGGCCGTGTCCTTCCTTGTTCTGATTTCTTTGATTATGAAAATAGTTATGAAGAAAAAGGGCTTAAATGGGGTTGTGGCTCTGAAGGCTTTGATAATCTTAAAGTTCCCAACTGTCCTTATCCTTTCTGTTGCACAGCCAAGAAAAATTTCTTTTATGACAATCCTAGTATGATTTTAAAGGAATATGTTTTGAGAAAGACTCCAAAACAATAGATCTCTTAATAATATGACACAGTCACCGAATAAAATACAATCTATCTCTTACCCTGAAACAGGCAATGAAGCTAGTTTTAGCGTTGAAGATGATAGCTATTGGTTTCATCATAGAAATAATTGTATTTATACCCTTCTCACTAATCATTATCAGGAAAATAGTTTTGTTGATATTGGCGGAGGCAATGGTTGTGTGGCTGAATTTTTAGAGAATAAAGGCATACAATCAACGCTTATCGAACCCGGTAAATTAGCTGTTGAAAATGCCAAAAAAAGAAATATCAAATCGATTATTAATTCTCGTCTAGAAGACACAGCTTTTGAACCAGAAACCTTTCCCGCTGCGGGTTTATTTGATGTCCTTGAGCATATTGAAAAGGAACAAGATTTTCTCAGACAAATCCATAAATACCTTAAAAAGGATGGCCTTCTTGTGCTTACGGTTCCAGCGCATTCTTGGTTGTGGTCTGGTGAAGATCGTTATGCCGGGCATTTCAGAAGGTATTCTTTAAAATCACTGTCTCAAACCTTAAACGCATCAGGTTTTTCTGTTTCCTATATCTCTTATTTCTTTTCAGTACTTGTTTTTCCTATTTTTCTTTTAAGAATAATTCCCTCAATACTTGGTTTTAATAATGTGCTGAAAGACAATATTCCCATCAAAAAGCAGCACAAAATCAATAATAAGCTCATCAATTATTATACAACGAAGAAATGGGAAAAAGAATTAGCCCGTATTAAAATGAATAAAAGAATTCGTTGGGGAAGCAGTCTTATTTGTTTGGCAAAGAAAAGCGTCTAGTTTTTCTGACACTTTTTCAGGTTCTGTGCTGTATAAATACCACCACCCACAAGCCCTAAAATAAAAAGACGAGAAAAGGTTAGCAAAGACAGAGATAAAATAACATTGCTCCCAATACCCAATTGCGAAAAGAAAAATAAAAACCCTGTTTCTCGAACACCGATACCACAAATGGAAACAGGTATCAGGGACATGAGGATAATTAATGCTGTAAAAAGCATAAAGACAGAAAAGGGAATTGAAAGGCCAAGAGCCAGAGAGAACAAATAAACAACACCAATACCACCACCTTGAACAACAGCAGATAAAAGAAATGTTTTGATGAATAATTTGCGATTATTTCCAATAATAGAAAAACTATCCCAAACGTGAAACAGCTTGTTAATAATTCTACCAATATATTTTACAGTGACATCTCTATGTGCTGGCGATGGGATGAAAACAAAAACACACATAAGAAGGAATAAAAAACCTATAAAATAAAGGTATTTATAAAATTGAGGCTCTACAAGCGATATATTTATGAGCGACAATAACAAACTCATGAAAATGAGTGAGAAAATCCCCATGAAACGTTCAATAATTATTGATGACAACAACTCTGTTTTTTTAGTCGTAGACGATGATATTTCTAAATACCGCATGACATCACCACCCATGGTTGTTGGCAAAAAGAAATTAAAGAAATGGCCTATATAGTTCACTTTTATAAGACTTCTTATTGTTGGTTTAATCTGAAGGGCATACAAAATATAGCGCCACCTGAAAGTTTGGACAACAACCAAAAGCTGATCAAAAACGTACCCTACTACGATAATCCAAATAACTGTATGACTAAAAACCTCGAGAAGTGATTGTAGGTCAACAGTCCTAAAAGCAAAGTATAAGAGACTAACACTAATGATGAGCTTTATGATCTGCGAGCGGCGCACGTTCACGAACCTCCTGATAAGTTTCTTTTCATGATTTTAAAAAACGTTTTAATAGCAGAAAAAGACATGAGATAAGTTAATAAGGAAAAAAATCGTCGTGGATACAGGTAAAACTGAATGTAAGCTCGTCTTTGTATAGATTTGAGTTTCTCAAAAGGCACATTATACGTAAAATGTGAATCACGGTAAAAATCAAAATTATCCCAATTGAGTGATTCACGAACTTCTGCGGTCACATAACATGTGTACAATTCACTACCAGGAAGCGGCTGAAAAATAGCAAAGGAGGCGCTATCGAGATCAGACTGATGGCTATAATCTATTGTCATCTTAATATCATCCATGTTTTCTGTGTGAAAACCAATAATGAAAAAACCATGTGTGCGAATCCCACATTTTCTCAGTACTTTGATGTTGTCTTTGAGTTTATCGAGATCAACTTTCTTGTGGATAAGCTTTAATATTCTTGGTGACGCTGTTTCAATACCCAAGCGCACCATGTAACAACCACTTTTCTTCATCAAAGCAATCAGTTCCGCTTCAAGAGAATCAGAGCAAGCCGCACAGGACCAGTGAATCTTAATATTATTCTCAATGATGGCTTCACACAATGCATAGAGATGCTTCTTGCTAAAAGCAATATCACTATCGGTAAATTGTATTTCCTGAATTTTGTAGTCATTCATGAGTAATTTTATCTCATCAACAACTTTTTGAGGATCTCTTAAACGCACTTTTTTTCCGGAAACAGTGTGTCCTGAACAAAAAGCACAACGCCGCGCACAGCCTCTCGAAGACGTAATATGGCCAATCCTTTTAGCTTTCTGATAACCAGAACCTGTCGCTGAGAAAAAATCATCTGGGCTCATTAAATTATAGTCTGGCAAGGGCAATGTATTAATGTCTGCTACAAATTCAGGCGTATTAGCAACAATCGTATCACCAGACCTAAAACACAAACCTGGTATTGTGCTTAAGAGGGCTGCATCTTTGAGGTTGTCTTTGTTTTCTTTAAAAACCTCAATAAATTTTCTTAAACCAATTTCCGCTTCTCCTTGAAAACTAAAATCAGCTCTTTCTAAATCTCTTAATGTGCCCTGCGGTTCTCCTGAAGGATGTGGACCTCCTAAAACGACAACGATGTTTTCGTCATAGTTTTTAATCACATCAATAGTGTGCCGTGCACCTGAGAATGTCATGGAAAAGATATTTATGCCCACAAAGTCTGGTTTATATTGCTCAAGTTTTTTGGCAAAGGCATCTTCATCTATTTCATGATTCTTGGGAATAAAGATTTCAGTACATGTGGCAATATCAGCTGTGAAAGACGCTAAATAGGCTAACCCACTAATGGGATAGCGTATGGACTGCTTCATTAAGGGAGTCATTAATATAAATTTCACGTCATTCTCCTCAAATTAAATTATTCGTTATCAATCATCAACGCTCAGTTTTGGTTTGTAAAGCAATTGTATTATGTCTCTCACAGGCCTGTTTAACGCTCCTAATAACACATAATCACCCGGAAAGTTAATACCTATCTGCTTCATAAACAAACGCACAGACGTTTCATTATCTTTTTCTGTAAGAATCCATGCCTCTTGCAATGTTTTTTCTGAGCTAATAGATAACATGGTTTGTGAATACTGTGAAACATGTGGCCTCACACCTGTCATCCATGGGCAAATCGTAAATTCAGCACCCACAATAACATTAGCACCTGGTGTATTACTGGTCATATCAAGCAAAGAAACTTTATGTTTTGGCAAACCCACAGTTAAGGATTGCAGTTTCTCTATATAGCTTTTTGTTGCCGCATCAACTTTTAACGGACCACCAAAACCTAGTGTAACAGTTTCTGTTTGTTCTGCATAGGAAGCTGCCAACCTGTATGGTTTGTGATAGGACACAAGAAGTTGCGTCACTAATAGAAATACACAGAACAAAACACCCATGTAAAAAGGCCAGGCATCATTTAATTGGTCAGAAATAATCATACCTATTAAAATAAAGCCCGCAACCCAAAAAATAGATGCGTGAATGCTTTGTATCAGCAGATCATTAGAAGTGCCAAATGACGCAACAAAAGGAAGTACAAAACATAAACCCAACACACTAATAATATGCTTTGAATTGATGCTTTTTCCTATTTGAAAGCCTTTGAGAGCTGCCACCAGAACAGCATATAGCAAAAACAAACCCATGAGGGTAAAAGTAGGTTTTCTCAGAAGGTAATTGCCACTGATAAAAACAATAAGAACAGAAATATAATTATATACAAAAAACAAAAAAACAAAATAAACAAGCAGCCGTTGCAAAAGAACACCTGAGATCTTCTTACATTTTGAATAGTAAACAACACCAACCCCCAGCAAGAAAACAATGAGATTGAATGGATCAAATAAGATATTCCTAAACAAATTAATAATATCTGAGCCTAAAGAGCGAAACAAAGAAAGAGCATTATGAGGTTGCTCTGTTAAGTGAACCATCAGAAATCCCATAGTGAGTCGATCATAATAAATAAAGAGGTCCTGAATAATAAAATGATGTAAAATAAAAAGACCCAACAAAACAGGAAAACATTTTACAATTAAAGTGATAAATCTTTGTTTAGCAAAGCAGAGAGGCACCACTAATAATAAAAGCAAAACCGCTCCTGCAGGCTTGGCAAACAAAACAACATAGCCTGCTACAGCGATAAAAACACAGCCCAAAAAACTTTTGGGGTTTGATAACAAATTTAGATATCCCAGAAAGAAAACAAGAGTGCCCACATAAGCAAACCAATTATATGATGGCGTAATAAGACTTAGTGCATAATAAAAGTTTGATGCTAAAATAAGCAAGAGCACAAAAGGAACTTTGTAATCTAACGTCTGTTTCTCTTGAAATGATTGAGAGCTGAAAAGATAAAGTTTATTAGCCAGAAAATAAGCAATAATATTATGAATCAGAAAACCATTAATACGATACAAAAAAAGTGATTTAAAGGATAAGAGCCACAAGGGTTTGGCTAAATAAGAAAAAAAACAAATAGCGGGAAATTGATCCTGATTTGTTGCAGCATTTAGAATGTAAAAGCTTTCATCAGTTAAATCCAATCCCCTATAGGCTACATAAATAAAATAAAGTGATAACGATACAAACAGAAAGCCAAGAAAGAAGCTCAAATTTTTGAGGTTTTTTTGTGTTATGTGAGAAAAATGCGTCATTTTGTCATTATTTATAACACGCTACCCGTTTTTGGTCTAGTTCATAAATGCTTGTATTTGTGACCAAATATCATCACGAGATTGGCGGTAGGCAGTGAGTTTAGCGTCATCCGAGCCCGTCGCATTATAAGGATCTGTAATCGGCCAATGAAGATTCTGCGCACCTTTAAAGACAGGACAGGTTTCTTTAGCATGGCCACAAAGCGTAATAACATAGTCAAAGTCTATATCTTTGTAGTCATCAATATGATTGGGACGTTGGTCAGAAATATCAATGCCCTTCTCACTCATAACAATGAAGGTTTTTGGCTGGATTTCAATAGGAGAAACACCCGCACTATAAACATCAAACTGATCACCTGCCAAATGCTTCATAATTCCTTCAGCCATTTGTGACCGACATGAATTCCCCGTACAAACAAATATAATTTTCTTCTTCATAATATATAACAAAAAGGCAGGAGTCTCCCCCTGCCTTTTTCGTTTATCGTTTATCGTTTATTGGTTATAGTTTTCGGTTTTCGCTGAACAATAACCGATAACCTATAAACGATAACCTACTATAGTCCTGATTCCTTAACAATTCGCACAGAATTAATAGCAGCATAAAAATCACTCATATAGCTATTAAATTTGTCTTTTACAGCAAGACATTCCAATTGGAAGCCAAGGTCTTTATGACGCCATACACCAACCATATACTCTTCTTCGCCTTTTGATCCATAAAGAATAGCAACGTTACGACCATTAACTACTTTCTTTTCTGTTTTGTAAACATTGATACCACGGCTGGATAATTCACTTTTAACTTGTTGTGAATAAACATGCGCTGTTTTACCAGTAACATTAGGCTTGTAACGCAAAAACATTTGAGGGTTAGCACCAGCTACGTGACGAACCCACTTGATAGGAGCTGAATCTTCATAACCTTTTGTTTGTGTGTCCCACTGTGTATTGGGTTTACTAATCATGAGAGTGTTATCAATCATGAGCGTTGTATTTTTATCTAACCATTTTGTTGATACAGCGTGTGCTGTTGCAGACATCAGCCCAAAAACAGCGACGAGCACGATCAACATTAAATATTTTTTCATATTTTGATCTCCTCAAACTTATATGGTCTCATTGTGTTTAAGTGTTTTCTCAAACACAAAAGTGCCAAAATGATAAATAGTATAGAACGGGAAGTTAGTACACTGGAGGAAAAAAGCAATGACTCATTTAATCAAAATAACACATTGAATATATTGTGTTTATTTTAGCAAGATTCTCATTGTCAGCACCTGGTTTTTTCGGCTATAACCCCATTGACATGTAAGCTAAATCCTTAATTCTTACAGCTTACAGCTATTAAAAAAGGAGACATAATGATTCACAAGAAAATGGAAGAAGCCATAAACAAGCAAATCAATGCTGAAATGTATTCAGCTTATCTTTATTTGGCCATGGCAGCTTATTTTGAAGCCAATGACCAACCTGGGTTTGCCAGCTGGATGAAAGTTCAATATCAAGAAGAACTCACACATTCGCTTAAGTTTTTTAATTACGTCCATGAACGTGGCGGCAAAGTTGTTCTCACTGCCATTGAGGCGCCACAACAAACATGGGATTCTCCCTTGCACGCCTTTGAAGAAACGCTCAAGCACGAAGAATATGTCACATCACTCATTAATGACTTGGTTGATACGGCCATAGAAGTAAGAGACCATACAACAAATAGCTTCTTACAATGGTATTTGGATGAGCAAGTTGAAGAAGAAGCTACTGCTAGCAATATTTTGGCACAACTTAAAATGTTAAGGGAGTCTAAAGATAGTTTATACTTGTTAGACAAGGAATTAGGGCTACGTGTCTTTGTCGATGCGACACAAGAAAAGTAATGATGATATAACAAATCAAGGCGTAAGGCTTAGGGCGTAAGGCTTAGGGCGTAAGGCTTAGGGCTTAGGGCTCAGGGCGTAAAGGAAAATACTTCTTCCACCTTACGCCTTACGCCTTACGCCCTAATTTGCAATTCTATAAAACACTATTCTACTGGTTGATATTTTGCGCTGCCAAAAGCTAAAATTGGGAAAAAGATAAAATTCAAGAATAATAAGCCCAATCCAAACCCAGTGCCTTTTCCAAAATTAGCACTGATTTTCAGCATAACTAAAACGACAATAACAATATTCACAATAGGAATAAGCATTAAGAAAATCCACCACCATGGTTTTTTAGCCATTTCAAGGACCAAAATTGTATTATAAATAGGAATGATGGCTCCCCACCCAGGCAAACCAGCCTTAACCAAAACTTTCCAGAACACATAAATATAGAAAATAGTTATGATAGCAAAAGGTATCATTTCTGGATTTCTCATGATCTCTCCTTTACCACGTCGTTGTTATGTGCTCAAAACTCATGAGCACATGAATGATGACGGGTTTTTATTTTTTTGATTAAATTGATCTTATCCTGAATTGAGTGAAGTCTCAATCAAAATTAAAGACCAAATTTCTTCAGTGCCTTATTAAAATCGATTGGCAAATCGGTTTCAAAGGATTTTCTGTCACCAGAAATAGGATGTGTAAAGCTTAGTTTCTTTGCGTGTAAAAGAGGATGTCCCAGATCGCGAATATATTGTTTTTCCTCTTCATTAAAGTTTGCTAACTTTTTTGTACCACCATAAACCTCATCACCAAGAATAGAATGCCCCAAATGACTCATGTGCACACGTATTTGATGGGTGCGGCCTGTATCTATTTTAATTTCTGTAAGTGTAACGCGCTCATTTTTCCGCAAAATAGAGATATGTGACACAGCTTCTTTGCCCCTTTTTAGATTCACAATGAATTTTTTACGATTTGTTTCTGATCTTTTGATAAGTGTTCTTAGCGTTTGTTTGGGACTTGATACAGAACCAAGACACAAAGCCCAATATTTTTTTTCAACCTCATGATTTTTAAACTGCTCAGACAGTATTTGATGGGCTCTATCATGTTTTGCCACAACCATCACACCAGAGGTTCCTTTATCCAATCTGTGCACAATACCGGGACGCTCCACACCACCAATACCTGATAGATCCTTGCAATGGTGAAGCAAACCATGGACAAGGCTTGTTTCATAGTTTCCCGCTCCTGGATGCACAATAAGATTAGCCGGTTTATTCAGCACAAGAAGATCTTTATCTTCATAGAGAATTTCAAAATCAACTTCATGTGGTGTCAGTTCAGTGGGTTTCATCGCAGGAAACTCAATAGTAAGTTTATCATCAACACAAACTTTATAAGATGTTTTTATTTGCGATTGCCCATTCACTGAAACAAAGCC
>JAHJDR010000052.1 GCA_018812345.1 bacterium
AGCTCGATATCGCTTGCCAAAGCAACGCGGACATGGGCCCCTTCAATCAAATCATGACTCAAAAGGCAGGCGTCAGGAAACTTTTTAGACAATATTTTGTGGAACGCGCGCACATCATAAATGCCTTTACCGTGATAAGATCCTTCGCCAACAAGATCTTGGCACACATCCGAAACAGCATTGGTGTAAGGATCAACGCCAACAGGCGTTGAAAAAAGACGGCTAAACGGTGATCCACTAGCGCTGAGAAGAGACGGTGTGACCCGTGGTTGGATGAGAATGAAGGAGCCTGGCATGATACGCCCCTTGCTATCAAAACGAGGTAAATTAAGTGGGTGCGAGAGGGTTTCAATCATGCGGCGTGCTGTAGCATGTGGGAGTTGTGTGTCGCTATCAAGCGTGATGACAAATCTTACATTTGTAAGATTGTTTTGATCACCTACGTGAACGAAACGTTCGGCATCGTGTGGTCTCGTGCCTGTAATCAAATCATTGAGTTCTTCTAACTTGCCACGTTTACGCTCCCAGCCAATAAATTTTTGTTCAGACAGGCTCCATTTTCTTTCACGATGGAACAGATAGAAAGAATCAGTATGATAGCGTTGATTGAGTGCTTTAATGGCCTGAATGGCGGCACGTAGCAGTGCAGCATCCTCTTTGGTTTGAAGAGTGGTGGCATCAGTATAATCCGAAAGAAGGCCGTAGAGGATGTTATTCTCCTTATTAGCCAGATAGCGTACTTCTAGTTTGTTCGCTTCAGCCTGAACGGTTTCAAAATTCGCCAGCATCATAGGAATAACCACCAGTGTTTGACAGGCATCAGGAATACCGGAGGTTTTGTAATCCATTTTTGGCAAAGCTCGAGGTGGAAAGAGGCGTGTGATAATATAATTAATCAAATCTAGTGACAGTTGACTAACAGGAAGAATCAGAAAAAGGATCATGGCAAACTGGGCGATGGGTGTTAGTCCTGGTAAACCCAAGAAAAGAATCAAAGAGAGAAAAAGTGCTAGTAAGAAACCTATCCCCACAAAATATACAGATAAGTGATTCGCATAAATCCAATGAAGTAACCTGAATCCAAATGTTTCCTGGCATCTAATTAGTTTTGCTAAATCTTTTCTTTTTTCGCCGATCAAATAAGTGCCAACGTGAACAAGTCTATCATCATCCGATTTGTTAGCGAGTGCCAAGAGGGCCTGCTCATTAACTTTTTGAGCGACCTGTTCTTCTGTCAAATGCGAACCACGATGCAACTCCTCTATGGCGCGGCGATAGCGGTCACGTGTTGCAAAATCCATCTTTGAATAAATGCCAGCAGGATCTGCCCGCAGCAGTTTTTCGACGACACTAATTTTTTCAAACATGACCTTCCAGTCAATCAACGCTAGCTGACGCAAACTGGTAAAAGCGTTCTCAATAGATACCTTGTCCTTCATTTCGTTATTTTTTTCACGCAGACTGAGTTCAGCAAAGGACTTGTTAAAGGTGTTTTCCAGCCAGGTTTGCACAGGCGCGAGCACAGCGCCGTCATCGTAGAGACAATCAATAAGCTGTGATCCAAAACGAAGGCTAGGACGAGCTTGTGTTTCTGTGAGTTCCGCTAGAATAGAAAATAATTCTTTGGCGTCACGTCGACTAGCTGCTATGAGTCGGTGTGCCCAAAATGAAGCCATCTCTTCTTCGCGAAGTTCTGTAAGAGCCCTTTCAGAAAGGTGCCGGATGCCTTCGATGAGACCTGCGCGTAACATTTGGGGCGCTGTCCACAGCTCCGCAATCGATAAAGCCTTTTCTGTTTGATACGCTTCAAAAAAACCGAGAATATTATCTTCATCAATACGAAAATCAGTGCTCGCCACAAATTCTCTGGCGAGTCCATAGATTCGGGGCAATCCTTTAAAAGGACCGCTCTTGAGTGCTGGTAATTTTTGATAATGGCCTCGTGGTAGGTTGAGTAGGACATCACGTGCATTACCTTCTAAAACATATTCGTTATCTAAAAGCCATTCAGCTGTGGGGGGCAGGCTTTGTTCCATGCGATTGGCCTCAGCAAGATCATGACAAACTTGTTGCACCCAGCGGCGACTTATTTTGATGCGTTTGAGAAGCTTGATATCTCGCAAAGGGGCTGGATCAATTACATGATTTGCCGCTACGCGCTGAGCTAGCTCTCGCATTTGTTCAGTCGTGAGTGGAATTTGTGAGGACCATTTTTCTTTGATGGGACAAACCCTCTTTGGATGAAGAATAAAGATTGTAGGGGGAGCTTGCGCGCTTTTTAATAAAAGAGTTGAGGGTTCTTTAAGTTTTTCAATGGGAGCGAGCAGTAGAAGAACAGTTTCCTCATAAGAGAGCCAGCGAGAATGATCTTTGATTAATTGTTTATCAACACCAAATCGTGATCGCCTGATCAGAATCAAACCGAGAAGCAATCCAATAACACTACTCGCAAAAATAAAAGCTAAACGATAAAAAAAGTTTTCATATAGAGGCAGAAGATCGTTAACGTATGTAGGAAGGATCACAGCAATTAATACAAAGGCAATAAAGAATCCCCCCAAACTAGAAACTAGGCGCCTAAAAAAAGGATCGTGGATGTGAATTTTTCCTTTTGCGTCTTTATGAATCCAGGCAACACGATGACAGCCTTTGCGTCTGAGCTTTTTGGCTGCTTTACGAGCCTCACTTTTTTTGTTAAAATATCCAATAAGGATGCCAGTTTTCATAATATTATATTACTTTAGAGAGGATTAGAGAAACATGCAAATACTCAGTAAAGTTATTTTTTAGCACGCTGTTTTTCCAATACATGCGCTTGTGCTTCATTCCTCCTTGTCATAACAAGTTTGAATAAAAGGACATGAACGAGAATGGAGAAAACCAGGCAGCCTAGCCACCATGCTAGTAGATTACCTTGACTCAGATGGGTTATCATATAGGCCGCAAATAGGGATAGTGTGAATTGGATGCTAGCCATAATGAGTCCTGGATTATATTCTTTTAATCTGAGGGCCTGAACAATATGAGTTAAGCAGTTGATTATACTGAATATTATAATCAATACACCAAAACCAATATTAATAAAGGCGAGGCTTCCAAAAAGAAGAAAAGCAAACCATACAAGGATGATATTAATCCAGAACACTTTTATATCGTTCAAAGGTTTTACTTTAGCGTTTTTATTAATTCTTGAATTGATATAATCTTTAAAGCCACCAGGTTTAAAATGTTCTTCGCATTGGTGGAAGAAATAGAGTGGTATGTTTATTAAGGCGTATAACATGGGGTCCATTAAACCAAAATTCATTAAAATAACTGTTGCGAATATAATGCCTAGAAAAGGAGTGGCTTTGGCCCAATTTTGATTTTTTGCTAATTTATTAATCATGAATATCATTCTTTGATAATTGAGATACTATAGACAGAACACAGAGTCGAGTCCTGACTTGGTACAGTCCTGACTTGATACAGCTGAAACCATAGATTCTATCTGCAATGAAGAATGAAAAACCTAGACTTGATCCCTTTGGGCTTTATCGGTAACTCTCTTTCATGACTGAGATAACCATAAAGAACTTCGATTCTGCTTTTCTTGATGTTCGTTCACCTCAAGAATTTGAAAAAGGTGCCATTCCTGGCGCTGTCAATATTCCTATTTTAAATGATCAAGAAAGAAAATTAGTGGGTACTTGTTATGTTAAAAAAGGGGCTGAAGAAGCCATTAAACGAGGACATCAACTTGTAAATGGTAAGATCAAAGAAGAGAGAGTAACTCAGTGGGCAGATTTTGTAAAAAGAAATTCAGATGCCTCTCTTTATTGTGCCCGTGGTGGTTTGAGATCACAGATTGCTCAGCAATGGTTAAAAGAAGCCGATATTAACATTCCTAGAGTACAAGGTGGCTATAAAGCCTTGCGAAATTACCTGCTCAAACAATTAACACTACTTTGTCCTAAATTGCCCTTAATTGTTTTGAGTGGAAAAACAGGGGGTGGGAAAACAACGTATCTTAAACAACAACCGTATTATATAGACTTGGAAGCTTTAGCCAATCATAGAGGCTCTGCCTTTGGATCGTTTAACACACCGCAACCAACAACAATGAATTTTGAAAATGAATTGGCGCTCTTAATAATAAAACTAAGCACAAAAACAATTCCAAAGATTATGATAGAAGATGAAAGTTTTCTAATTGGCAAACTATTGATTCCGCCTCCTTTATATGATCAAATAATGAATTCTCCTGTTGTCGTATTACAAACACCTTTGGATGAACGTGTTAACAATATTTTGAATGAGTATATCCTTGATCCTCTAAAACAGGGCAACAGTTCTTTTGAACAAAGATTGCAGACATTAAAAGAACAATTCTTAGCAAACCTAAAAAGAATAAGCAAAAAACTAGGGGGCTCTCTTTTTAGTGAAATAAGCAATGATATGCAAAGGGCATTTGAAACAACCCTCAAAGAAAATGATAATAATTTACATAAAGTCTGGATAGAAAAACTCCTGACCCATTATTACGATCCTCGATATGATTATTCATTAGTAAAACATAAACATCGCATTATCGGTAATTGTCATGAATAAAAAAAATATTATGACGAAGGTGGGTTGTGGCCCAAAATATTTTTTCTCCATTGAGCTAGGACCTTTTGTATTAATTATGAATTGAATTTAGAACTTACCTTCAGTTGCCCAGTTCTAGTATTGTAAATTCTGTTTTTTGACGTCTTTGTGAAAGCTTTTTCCAATAAAGATATACGAATACATTATTTGATCATGGGAATTTTTGAATTGAAATTTGTTGATAGCTCATATGTTAACCATACCCCATTTCTCTGCTATATTGTTTAAGCCATTCTCTTCTTTTGTCTTGTGTTACATCAATTAGCTTTTCATAACGTTCTTTTACCCAAAGAGGATTGCCGATAAAACACATTAGTCGATTGTCTTTTTTGCGATAAGGGCATTTGTGTGTTCTATGATCATCCTTTATAATCTCATTAGTCATATAGCGATATTTCTTTTGTCTTTCCTTCGCTGTATTGCCTAAAGTTATATAAAATTCAGGCTCAGTTAATAAGGGATCTTGTTTTCCATATGCATAATGGGCGTATGATGACCATTCATAATTTTTAGGATGTGTTTTCCTTATTGTTCTGTAAGGATTGAGATCATTGTATGTAATCACACTCATCAGATCTTCATCTGTTTCAATTACAGGTGATTTATATCGATCCATGACAACTTGACCTTTTCTTTTAAGAAACTTGTTTATCGATTTAGCAAAGCAGGAATTTACAACTTTAAAGAACCTTGAGAGCATAATCTGTGATTCACACTGACCTGTTAAATGGATATGATTATCCATCAAACAGTAAGAAAAGAACCTCATACGATAAGCACATTTATATTTGAGTAGCAGTTCATAATATAACTTCTTTGCAAAGTGAGTAGATAATAACCAATCTTCATTATGACACTGCCATGTCACATGAAAGATAGACCCATCATAAACAATAAGACTTCTAGGATAATTAGCCATGCAAACTAACTAAGCATAGAGTGTGCCAACTTTGAAAAAATATTTCATTAATAATAATGTAGGCTTAAAATATTTGAAAACAATCTAGAGTCTCATTGTCTCTATGTATGTGGGACTGGGATTGGGACTGGGACCTTCGTCATTAGATTTGGACCTTCGTCATAAGGCTTTTGTTATGGCGTAAGCTGGGCCCCAAAATCCAGATGGCAATTTGATGTGATCGTTCCCCTTGTTCTGTACAATAAATTCAGCACGCCAGATATCGCCATTGTGACTTTTAATAATAACTGGGGTCTGAGTGACATTTTTTTGCGCATCCATTACCGTATCTTTCAGAACAAAACAGGAACAAGGGGCATATCACTTATTCCGTATATTACTTTACCCTCAGGAGATGAAAACGATTACATCTCTGATCATTATCCTCGGGGAGGCCTGAAAATAGCTGCTGACTGGAAGATGAGTGACAAATGGTATGCCGCAATGAATCTTGGTGCTGAAGGCAGAGAATTTGTTAATTTGCTTAACTACTCACAGAAAGGTCGCATTCTTATGAGTGCTGGACTTGCTTATTTGTTTACGGATCAGGTCAGCCTCATGATAGATGTTGTTTCATCCACAGCAATTGAAAAACCATTTACAGAAACGGTCACCACTCCCGTGGAAGGTTTATTTGGTCTGAACGCTCAATTGAAAAAGGTACCTATCGCATTTAATTTAAATGGAGGCATCGCTCTCATCCGTGGTGCTGGCACACCTTTGTTTAGAACACTGGCCGGGATGACAATCAGGTTTGATTAAAACGGAAGAGGCTATTAATCCCCTTCAATCACCCAGCGCGCAGCATTGATGAGCATGTAACTGGTATAATCAATGGGCGGTGTCTGGTCTTGATATTGAGGGTAAGAATATTCTGGATGGGTTGAAAAAAGGACGACATGTCCGTTTCCATAAGAGCCTGCCACAATCGCAGGCTGGCCTGCAATATCATATGAAGGCATGGAAGGATCAAGGTCTTGAGTAAAGGTTCCAATCACATCAATGTTAGGATCATTAGGATTAAGAAGTTTAAGGACAGGTCCTGCTCGATAGGCCATGACAAGTGTTGTGTTTTCATTTGGTGAAACAATAGGGTGGTCTGATAGTTGAATAGGGGTGTTAAAGGGATAAAGGGCCCCTGACGCTGTCATGTACTCGTCCATCCACTCCATATTATCAAACCCTTTCACATCAAGAAGACCTAACATATCATAACCAGGAACTTGAACTTCCATACCTAAAAAAGTGGCATACAACCAGGAACTACCAGAAATCGCCCCACCGCAAATGCCAATATAATGACCGCCTGAGGAAACAAAATTGCGCACAGCTGTTTGCACATTTGAATTGGTGCCGAGTTCTAGCGGAGACTCATACCCAGAGCCTTCAGAAAAACCACCACCTGGCATGATAAGGATATCAGCTGTGTTAAGATCTTCTCCAACTAAATCGGCTTCAAATTTATAATACTCTACCTGATAGCCTTCCGCAGATAAATAACTGACGATGTTGGCCCGTCCAGTAAAGCTGCTGGTGCCCACAACCCACACTGTGTAGTTACTGGGATCAAACTCACTGGTTTCATTAACAAGGATTTCGACTTGTGTCTGGACAACACCTCCTCTGCTATCATCAACGGTCACCGTAAGTGTATATGTGTCCGCTATGAGAGGGGCTGTCCATTCTGTTGCTGTCGTTGTTGGAGAAGAAAAACTGCCTCCATTGGCACTCCATAAATAAGTCAGTTCATCATTATCAGGATCAGAAGCCAAAACAGCGAGATTAATTGTCTCTTCTGTATAAATAGCAACAGCAGAAGCTGTGAGAGACTCAATGACGGGAAAGGTATCAAAACCATTAATTTGTGCATCACCTAAGGTATCAGTGTCTGGATTGATTTCAACGAGAACAATTGGCACCGTTGTTAATTGTCCTGTTTGAACATTGGCTATAGCTGAACCATGAAAAATCATAGCTGCGGTATCATCATAGGCTTCAACGGTAAACAAACGATTTTCGCCAGCTGGAATTTCAAAGACAACACCCTCAGCATCATCGCCATTCATAGTTAGTGTTGCTTCGATGTCTTCATCCATATCATCTGCTGAGATGTTCAAATCATAAGATACAATATCAGTGGGTTGATTGATCGAAAAAGAGATTTTAACAGAGCCTGTATGATAATCACTGGCACAGGAGAGAATGAGAAAAACAAAAAAGAATATAATGATACTGTTTGTTTTGTTTACTTTCATCACGACTCAGAAGCAAGACTCTGATTAATGAATTTGACCCCATGATC
>JAHJDR010000384.1 GCA_018812345.1 bacterium
AAAAAGATTGCCGCAATTCATCCCACAGCTAAAGCAACGGGATTTCTTGCGGGACTTTAAGAGTTCAGAGCCGAGCGTGTTTGGGATGTCTAGCAATGTGACTAAGTGTTTTTTTGGGATTACTAAGGTGTGGCCTTTTGCTACAGGGTTGGCGTCAAGGATTGCGAAGAAGTTGTCAGAGTCCTTTACCTTTTTTACTGGGATTTTTCCCTTTGCGATTTTGCAAAATAAGCAATCTTTGGGTTTCATTTTTTCTTTTTCCTGAGCAATAAGAAAATGGTTATTGCTATTGCGATTATTACAAGAAAGGAGATTAAATATTTTTGTGTTTGTGGTGGTGGGCTTAGTGAAATTTCTTTTTGAGCTTGGAGATCTGCTTCTTGGATATTCGCATTTTTGGAGATTACTGCAAATTCAGTTGTTTGGGTTGTGGTTTTGTAGCTTTCTTTAGATGCAGTGACTTCTAATGTGTAGGTTCCTGTTTGGGTTGCTTTTATTGACGTTGGTAAGGTAAGAGAACGAGTTGTTTCGTCTGGATAAGTAAGGGTTGCTGTTTGTGAGAGGTCTTTTATGCTTGAGGAGTAGTCTAGGTAAATATTCTCTCTGAGGATGAAAGTCTTTGATTTTTGTGAGCAAGAGGGGGTTTTGCAGCTTAAGAGCCTTATTTTGGTTTTTGGTTGTGTGATAATTAAAAACTCCTTTGTGAATGTTTGTTTAACCGGAGAAAAGATTTCTAAATTTGCTTTACAAACTTGCGGTTCAAAAAGATCCTCTACTGTTATGCCTATGTAAGATTCTTTCACCATACTGCCCGCAATTAATTCTTTTTGCTTTATGTCTAATAAAGGAATTGGGATATCCTTTGAACATTCTATAAATGCGCTGTATACAATTTTCTGATTTTTTTCAGAACTCAGTGTATAATCGAAAGTCATTGTTTCTCCTAGATAAAATTCAGATTTAACTATTATTTCTGCTGAAAGTGCACAGACTTGACTTACTAGCAAGATACTTATTAGGAAAATTATTATTTTTTTCATGGGGTTGCCTCTGAAATTTTCAATGTTGGATCTCCAATTAAAACATCATGTATGCCATAGAAATCATCGGAACTTCCTGGAAGATTTGGAGTGCCCCAATCTTTTTTTAATTCTTTATTTTTTCCTATCTGGAAAGCTTTACCCACTGTATTTTCCTGGAATAGTGTTTCATTTAAAAATTCATCCATGAAATGATGGCCTGTCATTGTCCTTATTGCTCCAACATAGCCGAGAGAACCTTTTCTTATCATGTTTGTACAAAATAAATCAGTTTTTTCATCCCCATAGTTGCAAGTTGAGCATGCAAAACTATACCCAAAAGTAGGCGGCAGCCATTCTAGTGTTCCTGATTTTAAGTTATTAGCCCAACCATCTGGAGAGCCATGATCCCCATAGATGATAATTTTAGTGTTGTTATAAGCCGCAGCAATCAATTCACTAGAGCGATCGTCACACTCAACATCGTAGCCAGGCCTTCCTATAATTAACGTTTGATAATTGTTTGTCCAAATAATATTTTCATAGCCTGTAGCAATCTCATATTTTTCTCTTCCAACATCTTGGTTTATTTGAGTTGTTTCGTTTAAGGATATGTCATATAAAAAAACATCTGTTTCTGATATCCACGAAATAAAGTTTTCTTTCAAATCAATTTTGCTTACAAGATTGTTTGTGTCTATTTGCGTCAAGTTACATGAAGGGTGGTATAGTTTGATGTTGTCAAATCCAGGGTTATCGCTAATCCAGGCTAAGTATTCTCCGCTAATGTCAGGGTTTTCTAAATAACCTTCTTCACTTGCAATTTGAGTTGTTTCATTTTGTTCGATATTATAAAGAAATACTTTATCATTAGAGTCCTTGATACTTTCCACCCACGCTAGATAATTACTTTCAAGAACTACATCTCTCCATTGTATATCTTCGTTAGTTAATTGTGTTGTTGTTTGAGTGTTTATATCGTATAAATAAATATTGCTCTGAGGGTGATTTTTCCAAGTTATGTGTTCTCCTGAGAGAATAATATTCTGTTTGTATTCGTTGTCGTTAGTAACCTGAGAAGTAGTGCCTTCAGGGATAGAATAAAGGAATATTTCATTATTTTGTTTCCAGGCGATATAACCTCTATCTAAGTCCATCCCATAAGGATTTGATGCTTCGATATAAGTGAATGTTTCTGAAGAAATGTCATACAAGTAAAGTTTTCTAGGTTCATTCCAGGATCCGTTAGTAAATACTATCCTTTCTCCATCTATATCATATTCGCTTACAAACGAAGCTAATTTTGTTGTTAAGTTTGTGTTAATATTGAAATAATAAATATCAGATTCTCCAGTAATCTCTGAACGTGAAATCCAAGAAATATAATTATTTTCTATCCGAATTGTTCTTTTTTCTGTTTCGTCAAAAGTTATTTGATTGGTTGTTTGAGAATTTATGTTGTAGGAGTCTATGGATTCCCAGAAAGTGTAAAGTGTTTCAT
>JAHJDR010000385.1 GCA_018812345.1 bacterium
ATTTTTAACTGGGAGAGCTTTAAAGCTATCACAGCAGAACGATTTTCTCCTTGAGAACCGTAATGTCCCAAGTGTCGACTGCCAATATAAGCCAAAAAATCATCTCGATGAGGCCCAATAATTGATTCTCGTCGCATCATCTCCTCAGAAAAAACAGTTGCAAGTTTAGCACGCAATCCTTCTACAATCGTTTCTTGTGCTAATAGTTCGCCTTCACTTTCATTAACCATATCTAGTGATGATTTATAGTGAAGGGCTAACACCTCTGTTGTGTTGCTAATCGCACGATATTCTGAAGCAAGGTATTTTCTAACATCTTGCAACCACTCTAAACGCTTATAAATAATTTGCCCCCCTAAGTGGGCCAGTTGTTCATTCCACACCTCTAAAGAATCAAGATTGCGCCCCTCTTTAAGCAGGCGGTTTTTCTGGGCCACAACTTTATCATAATCTCTGAAAAGATTTAGATTTTGAACATGCTGTATATACAGAGCGCGATTGAGGTACTGGCGTCTTTGAGAGGGCCTGTCACGAAACAAATATATATGCCGCGGTTCAAAAAGAATCAGCGGTATCAAGCCATAATAGTGATTTCTACTCTTCGGCTTCTTTTGATTTAAAAGAACGCGCCTTTCATTCTCTGTCAACAAGACGCTCAAATCCCAACTCATGCTATCCTTTTCAAACAATCCTTGCACATTTGCAAAGGCCGCATCTTTTTCTATCAAGTCTTGTCTGTTTGTTGTTCGAAAGGATTTAAGCTCTGCCAAATAATAGATGGCTTCAATAAGATTTGTTTTTCCCTGGGCGTTTTTTCCAAAAATAAAATTAAACTCTGGATTAAACTCTAAAGTTTGGTTGTGTATATTGCGAAAACTTTTTAACGTAAGCGTCTTGAGATGCATTATTTCTTTTTAAAAGTTCCGCCCCCCTATGTAAAGACCATAATCTGCCCAAAACAAACTTCGCTTTTTCGTCTATAATACCCTCCCGATCTAAATTCCCTTGAACCCTTTGTCATCTCATGCCAACATTAAGAGACATGAATCTGTCCAAAAAATCACTTTGCTTTTTTATTCTTTTTTTTCTTTCTACAATGAGCCTTTATGCTTCTTACAACTATCATGCCTCTTCTTTTATTCCCGACCCAGAACAAGAGTCGAAAACAAGCTTAACCGCCCTAGCAAAACAGGACGGCGCCACAGGAGACTATTTTAAATTACGCTTAGCAGAACAAATGCTAAAAGAGTTAAAAACAACAGGGGCCTTTAAATGGGCAAATAAAGTCCAAGGCCCTCTTTTTTCTTTTTGGAAAACTGTAGTCCTTTCAGAAGCATACATCAATTTAGACAAGCCGCATCAAGTGCTTGCCCTACTAAAGGTTCTTCCCAAAGAACCTGAGCATGAGAAGTCTTTTGGTGAAGGCCTTTATGGAAACGTCTATAAAAGGGCCTTAATTTGTCGGTATCTTGCACAAAAACAGCTCAACAAAAACCCCACAAAAGACATTGCCACATTGCTTTCTCTTTTTCCTGAAGACAGCAATGTTAGTGAGCTCTTCACACAAGAAGAACGTGCCACAACACTCACAAGCAAACAAAAAGTAACCCAACTACATAACAGGTATATTAATAGGGCCTATAAAAACATCCCGCAAGCCATCACAGCCAAAGAAATTAAAAGTGCACCTGTAAAGAAAGAAGAAAAATGTCGCGCTCTCTTTGAGCTGGGATCTGCCATGCAACTGAATAAAAAATACTATGACGTGAGTATTGGCGTTTTTTGGGAAGTTGTTAACATGGGATGCAAAGGAGACTTTCGTCCACGAGCCCTGTACCGTATGGCTACAATCTCTCCTAGCAAAACAAGCGGCCTGCCTGATGTGCGCAAAAAGATGCTCACGCGCCTTACAAAAGAATATCCTCAGCATTATTTAGCTGATGATGCGTATTATAAGCTGTACAGAATTGCCAAGGTAGAAAAAGACACCAAAAACGCTAACAAATATTATAGTGAACTCATGGGCTTAAAAACAGGTGACATGAAGTCTGAGCTCGCTTTTTCACTGGCCTATCCTTATTATAAAAAGAAAAAATACAAAACCGCCATCAAGTATCTGAGCAAAGCCGTTGATACAATAGCCACACCAGATGAATCGCACACAAAAGTGCTTTACTGGTATGCGCGCTCTTTAGAAAAGACAAACATTAGCAAAGACAAGAAAAAAGCCTCGGCGCTCTACACAACACTCATCACTGATTATCCCTTCTCCTTTTATGCCTTGCTCGCCGCCAAACATCTTAATAAAAAAATCAATATCCCCCTTATCCCACAATTAGCAGCAACACAACCACAAGAGCAGGTTGAATTCTTTGATACGTTAGACACGTTTAATGCCAAAGGCTTCCATGAAGCATCTGTGACGTTGCTTGATTTTTTTCTTCACGAACACCCTGATTGGGAAAAAAACCATACAGAGTTTCTTGTTCAAAAGCTCCTTGAATCTCATAGCTACAGAAAAGCCCTTGATCTTGCGGTCACCAGCTTAGACACAAGAATGTATGGCCTCCCGCAAGGCTTAGACAGCCCTCTCTTTGCAGCCTTTTACCCACTGGCTTATTCTCAAAATATCGAAGCTGTTTATAAAAGCACCCCCCTACCAAAAGGAACTATTGAAGGCATTGTGCGCGAAGAATCTTTATTTCAACGGTCTGCTGTTAGCCACGCAGGGGCCTTGGGCCTCATGCAGCTCATGCCCCCCACCGCAGCCTTTGTAAGAAAATCACTGCAAAGCTCAGATAAAAAAACACCCTCAATCACAAATAACGTAAAAGACCCACAGACAAATATTCTTCTCGGCTCAACCTATCTTGATCAAATGAAAAAGAAATTTAATGATGAGCTACCTCTGGCAATAATGGCTTACAATGCTGGCCCTGGAAATGTTCGCAAATGGTTAAAAAGCTCTGGTGGCAAAGAAATGGCCGTCTTTATTGAAGACATTCCCTTCACAGAAACAAAAGGTTACGTTAAGCGGGTTTTACGCACCATGCATGTCTATGGAACTCTCTACAAAAACCCCTATTTCACAAAAGTGCTCTCAATAGATCCTCTAAAAATATATGGAACATCAAAAAAGAAGAAAAAATAGTTTGATCGTGTTATTTTATTTTCGAACAGCCTCAACAAAGCGATAGTGCAAACCTTGTTTTTCTGAAAAAAGAAGTTCACTTTCTTTTACAACCTGGAATGTATTCTCTAAATCAACAGAAGGAAAAAAAGCATCTCCGTCAATTTTTGTTTTAACAAGGGTTAAATATAGTTTGTCAGCATATGGCAAGGCCAGTTTATAGATTGTGGCGCCCCCAATAACAAAAACCTCCTCATCACCTTTGGCCATTTCAAGAAGCGCATCTATGCTATGAATAATGGTCGTGCCTTCTGCTGTATAATCTTCTAGAAGTGTCATGATTACATTTTTGCGACCAGGCAGGGCGCGCCCAATGGACTCAAAGGTTTTTTCTCCCATTACAATTGTATGATCAAGCGTTGTTTCTTTGAAATGTTTAAAATCTTCAGGGATATGCCAGGGCATTTCATTTTTTATCCCAATGGCATTATTCTCAGCAATGGCAACGATAATTGATAGCATAATTTGTTAGCTGAAAGCTCAAAGGGCAAAGCTCGAAGCTCGAAGCTCAAAGGCCTGTCCTTTCAGCTTTCAGCTCAGTTATCTTTCTTTTTTGGAATAATCGGTGGTGGCGCAGGCGACCTGTCTCTCGCTCCTGCTGGTCGTGGTGGTGGTGGCATGGGCGCAGCCCCTCGGGGAGCAGGCCGTCGTCGTCTCGAAATAGGCCGTTTAAACCCTTGTCTTGTTGCTTGTCCTCCTCGAGGCCCGGCGTTGGAGCTAACCGCTTCAATGATATGACCACACTGCATTTCCCACTTACGCAGCCCTTTTTCTAATAAAGGCTGATTCACTGTCCACAGCATTTCATCAGAACCTGTTAAAATGCTTTCATTAAATAATTGATAGCTAATAGAGAAGTTTTGAAATCCGGTTTCATCAGGACCTCCCCAGACAATAAAAGAACTCGGTTCCTGAATTTGAACGCGAACCATATTATCAGGATCAACTTGTGGTCTTATAAAACCAACAATATTTAAATTCAATCGCAAGGTCCAAATATGTTCTG
>JAHJDR010000386.1 GCA_018812345.1 bacterium
GAAAAAAGAGTTTTCAAATCAATGTAATTATAAAAATCTTTTAAGGCACAGGATAGAATCGTCGGCGGACAAAAAACAGCTTCAGGGAGAATCTTTTTGGCGGCAGGGATATCACGACGTGGTAAATTATTAATTAGCTTTTCCGTTGCTGTTAACTGTTTGGCCACTCTATTTTCATCATCTTTTAATTTTTGAAGATTAGTGGCAATGAGATCGTCTCGGGATTGTTCTGAGCGGGTGTATTGGTTCATCACATTCACACCATCCATTGCTGAGGAACAATAAAATACATGGGGAATGATTTCTTTCAAATCTTCCTGACCCCACATGGCAACCGAAAAAGCATGTTGTTTATTAACAGGAGCGCCCCCAATCAGAATAGCACAATCTGTTAAACCCATTTCTTTTGCTTGTCTTGCCACATCAATCATATGGTTAGATGTTTGCACAAGCAACGCTGACATACCAATGGCCTGTGCCTTATGTTTCTTGGCTTCCTCGACAAATCTTTCCAAGGGAACTTGAACACCTAAATCAATAACGTGGTAACCATAGTTTTCGAGCAGTGTTTTAACCAGATCCTTCCCAATACTATGAACATCTTGATAAACAGTTCCCAATACCACAACACCTTTTTTTGAAATAGCCTGTGATTCATCGTCACCTGTTATGTGTTTGAGATAGGACTCAATATAGCCCATAGCCTGCTTCATCACATCTGCCGATTTGAGTAAATGAGGTAATGAGACTTCGCCTCGTGCAAAGGCCTCTCCCAACTCTTGCATGGTCTTCATTAAGTAGTCATTAATAAAGACAAGAGGCTCATAATGTTTTAAACACTGTGCCACTTGTTTAACAATAGCATCCTCGTAATCATATGAAAAATCATTGACGTTAATGGTCCCCTTTTCTCTTTGTTTATAACCTTCTTTAATCTTCTGACAAACAGCCTCTTCAGGTTTGAGATCATCGTAAGACACACGCTTTATTATTGTATTCCCCTTACGCACAAGAGCTATTTCTTCAAGCTGACTAAAGGCGTCCATATCGTGTTCGAAAATAACTTTCTGTGCGAGTGCCACATGCTCTTTTTCAATGGATTCTATGGGCACATAATGCTGTGGATTAACAATCGCAGCATCAATTCCTTTTAATCTGGCTTCATGCAAAAATACTGAGGTCAAAACAAGGCGCATATAGGGTTTTTTGGCTAATCCATTTGTCAGATTACCAACCCCCATAGAGATCTTGAGATCAGGATGAATCGTTTTAATTTTTTCCATGGCCTTAAGTGATTCCCAGGCAAAATTCATCCCCTCTTCACTTTCAGAACCTATGGGAAAGGCATTCACATCAATAATCAATTGTGCTGGTTTAACACCATATTTATCCGCACACTTATTAACAATTTTCTGAGCGATAGTGTATTTTTTATCAGCTGTTTTAGCGGGTCCATTGCAATCAGTACACAATGCTATATATACGGGTGCATGATGATGCGTTTTAGAAACAACAGCATCAATTTTATCTATTCCCTGTTCATACTCTTCTAATGAAATAGAATTAATAATCGGTTTTCCCGAATAAACCTCAACAGCCTGAATCAAAGCGGGAACAGAAAAGGAATCAAGACAAAACACTCCGGGAAAATCCTTTGTCAGCTCTCTCAGAACAGAACATAGCGTTTTCTGGGTTTGCACAATATTTGAATCCATGCACACATCAAGAATCGCAATCCCTAAGTCTTTTGTTTGCTCTTCCACAACCTCTTCTAGCACACCATAATCAATAATCTCAGAGGTCTCCACAGCGTCACGAACTTTTTTAGAACCACGAACATTGAGTCGCTCACCAATGCGAATAAGACCCGCGTCACTATCAAGAGCCACAGCATTTTGAGGTCCTGAAACCATTAGTGTCTTTTTCGTTTTTCGTTGTTTTGGCACTTTGCCTTTCACAGCGAGCGCTACAGCTTTAATGTGATCGGGGCCTGTGCCACAACAACCACCCACAATAGAAACGCCATAGTCCTCAACAAATCGCACATGATAGGTTGCCAACTCTTCTGGCGTGAGCTTGAATACAGTTTTGCCCCCTTCACTCATGGGCAATCCCGCATTAGGGACAATAGACAGTGGTATTTTGGCGTATTCACTCAATTTGCGAACAGTTGTTTCCATGAGATCAGGACCTATGGAACAATTAATACCAAAAGCATCAATACCTAAATCACCAACCGTTGTCAGAACAGCTAAAATATCAGTATTAAAGATTTGCATCTTTGAATAGGAATCAACTGTCACATGAGCCAACATGGGTAAGTGCACCTTGCGTTCGCGACAGGCTTTTTGGGCGCCATGAATAGCAACTTTTAATTCAAGCTGATCTTGGGCTGTATCAAAACTCAAACCATCAACCCCACCATCTATGAGGCCAAGAACCTGATTATAAAAATTTTGTTCGATTTCTTTATATGTACTCTTATTCAGTGTTGCCGGCGTACTAGAAAGCACATAGTTTGAAGGCCCGATACAACCAAAAACAAAAAGCAAACGACCATCGTATTCTTTTGATTGTTGGTATCTTTGTTTTGCCTGACACGCTACGTTTGCAGATTGAACATTCGCGTAATAGGCAATTTCTTCATGTGTGCATTTTTGTAAAACAACCTTATCGGGAATACCTTGAAAAGAGTCTGTCTGCAATTGTGTGAAATCGTATTCACCTAATCTCAGAGCCGAAGCGCCAAATGTATTTGTTTCAATAATATTGGCCCCAGCATGCAAATAAGCATAATGAATCCCTTCCAATTCCTTGGGACGAGAAAAGGCCAATAAGTCTGTCAGCATTTTATAGGAAGCCCCACCAAAGTCAGCGTCCGTTAAATTAAGACCCTGGACCATGGTTCCCATGCCCCCATCTAAAACAAGAACCTGTTTTTTAAGAATTTCAGCAAATTTCATAGGGCCTGTATTTATAGGGAAATATTAAAGAAATCAAGAGCTCGTAGAGGGGATCGTCGTGCGTCGTGCGTACTGCGTACTGCGTTAAACCTAATCTTCCAGAAACGCTAGACGATAGACGCTAGTACGCCACTCAAACCGGATACATTGGCAATGTAAACGTAAAACAAGCGCCCTCACCTTTTTGTGATTCTACCCAAATACGACCATTGTGCAAAGTAACAATTTTTTTGGCTATGGCAAGGCCCAAACCTGTTCCCCCATATAAACGTGTTTGAGAACCATCAGCTTGGTAAAATTCTTCAAAGATGATATTTAACTTCTCATCCTCAATGCCAATACCTGTATCTAAGATTGAAATATGCAATTTCTCGCCACTCTTTTTCAGGTGAAGACTAATTTGCCCCTCAGACGTAAATTTAACAGCATTACCAACAAGATTCATGAGCACTGTTCTAATCTGATCGGCATTAACAAAGACAAATATTTCTTCCTCAGATGTGGGGATAACAATTTTTGTTTTATTGCCCACACAGGCGTCGCTGTACAAGAGAGCCACTTCTTTAATCAGAGCCAAAATATTTATCTTTTCTTTGCACACCTTGTCTTTTTTAGCTTCAATTTGTACAAGCTTGAGCATATTATTAACTGTCTGACTGAGTTCTTTTCCTGATTTTTTAATCCTACCTATGTGCTGCTTTGATTCATGAGAAAGAACCTCTTCTTCTGAATCAAGCAAGGCATCTGTAATACCTAAAATACCGTTTAAAGGCGTTTGCAATTCATGAGTCACATTGGATAGCAATTGATCTTTGATATGACTTAGTTCTGATAGGCGTTTCTTTTCTTGCAAAAGACGTTGGCACAAAAGCCATCTTTTTAAGGAGTCTGCATAGATTTCCACAAGAGAATCAAATAAAACAGCATTGTTCTCCTTATGCGCTTCATCAATTTGCAAATTTAGTAAACCCAACCATTCATCACCTTCAAAGATAGGACAGACAACATTTGACAGTGTTTGCTGAAAATAAAAAAGTGCTGGCTGTCGCATTTCATTGGTTGTTTTAATAAAAAACTCATGCCGATGCACAGGACCTTTGCGTCCTTTTATAAATTTCATAAACTCATAATCACCAGAAATCGAATAACGACTTGGTTCATGCCCTACCCATTTTCTGAGCAAGAAAGTGTTTGTTTTATTTTCATAGAAGTAAACAGACGCATAAGCCGCATCAAAAACACGCGTAAAGTATGTGAGGGAATCCAAGAAATTCTCTGCCAAAACAGAATAATTTTTTATAATATGGAGAAAGGACGTTAGTTTAGAATCATAATCAGGTGGATCTTTTGTCTTTTGCTTAAAATTAAACATAATCGCCTTTGTGACAAAAGACTAATCAGTTAAAATTAAATGTGCAAGAAAAAGAAATAACAAGATTATCAGTAAGTTACCACATTAGAAATGAAATGACACACCCGTAGTGAATCGGCCATGATAACGACGGTCATTAGCCCTATTACCTTGCCAATAAAACATAACGTTTGTTCCAAAAGCACCTTCTACAAATAGCGATATTCTTTCTGTTATGGGAAAGGTATTGCCCAACCCAATATGAAGGTTGCCATCAATTGCAGAAATCATGGCATCAGCACCAAAAAGCAAATAGGGATTAAACTGGCCTTTTTCATAAAAATGATAAAGAAGTGACAAGCTAACATGTTCATGAAGATCCGCATGGTCAGGAGTTCTTAAGTAAACAGCCCCAATAGCTAAACGAAGAGAAAGGGGAATAGAAAAACGATAAGAAATACCTAGACTGCCATGACCAATAATATCATTTTCACCTTTAGTTTCATAGCCGACACCCAACATAGGACTAAAACTCCAATTATAAGAAGGTGATGAACCACTAGAAGCCTGAACCGTTGGAGA
>JAHJDR010000387.1 GCA_018812345.1 bacterium
AATCTCTGCTTTACTGCCTTGTTCTCTCAGCTCCAAACCTTCTGTAAAAGTAGCTACACCTAGTTTTTTAATGCCACACGTCTCTAAACAACGAGCCACAAAAACAGCACCATGACCATAAGCATTGGCTTTGATGATCGCCATCATTTCCTGTTCTGGCTTTAACATGGCTAACAATTCATTGGCATTATGTCTGAGACGATCAAGATGTACAATGGCACATGTAGGCCTCTTTGTTAAATCCATTTCATACGCTCCTTAGTGTGACTTATTTATAAGAAGTTACAACTAGCAGTTTTACCAGTGATTTCAAGACAATAATGATAGTATAAAAAATTGATTGACCCCACTCACAAAAACTAAGAATACAGTTCGCCTATGTCTGAAATTACAATTCGCTATTTAGGGCACTCATCCCTTATGATTCATGCCGATAACATCAATTTTTTGTTTGATCCAAATTTTGATGTTAAATTGATGAAAATGAAACGCTTAGATGAACCAAAGATTGATCAGGAACTGTTGCATGAGGTCCAGGTCATTCTTATTTCCAACCCCCACCACCATCGCCTGAATTTGCCGTCATTTAAGTTTTTAAAGCAAGCGGCTCAATTAATTTTACCTTTGGGACTAAGCAAAATTGTAAATACTTACTTTCATTTTCGCGTAACAGAACTCAAAGCTGGCGCGCAAACAGAAGTTGGTGAAATAAAAATAATAGGCATTAAATCATTGCATAAAGCTTTTAGAAATTGTTCTCTTATTCGCAAAAATGCTCTTAACTATATTATTAAGACCCCTACGAAAACTATTTTTTACTGTAGTGACTCACCCTACGACGGTTCTTATTTTTTTGATTTAGGAAAAGAATACAATATCGATGTGGCTATCTTACCCATCGATCATGTTGGTTTAGATATTTTTGCAAAAAACCGTTATATGACACGTGAGCAAGCTCTTCAAGCAATGCAAGATCTTGGGGCAAAAAAAATGATTCCTTATTGCTTTGGCTCTTTTAATTTTGCGGGACGTAAAAGAGAAAATGTTCTTAATTTATTCAAAAAGGATATTGAAAAAGCTTCTTTAGAAGAAAAGGTGATTATTCTAGAGCCTGGTCAAACAACTCAAATTACATGATTTGTTTAATCATTGATTTAATAAATTCGATATCATCTGCTGTGATGGGACCTTCGTGTTTGTAAAACACATTGCCACCATAGTCGATAAGATATGATTCGGGAAGTTTATGAGTGCCATAAAGTTCGGCAATTTCATTTGTGCTGTCTACAATAATGGGAAAATCAACAGGTACATGGGCAGTATATTTAAAAAATGCTTCACGAACGGCACTAATATTGGGTTGTAGATCTTCTAATATGCCGTAAATAACAAAGTCTGATTGAGCAAAACTATTTTGCAAGTCATTCAAATAAGGCATTTCTTCTTGGCACGTATGACACCATGTTGCCCAAAAATTTAAAAGAATGATTTTTGTTCCGACTTGATTATCAAATACAAATTTATTCTCATGGATATCTGTTGTTATAAAACGTGGTGCTTGGTTACCAAGCATTTTCTTTTTTAATGGTGCTGCATAGAAAGTTACGTAGGAAACATAGAGTATGAGCATGGTTACAAGAATGATGCCCAAATTTGTAACATATTTTCCAATTTTTTCTTTAAACTGTATAGCATCGTGCATAGGTATCTCCAAAGAAAAACATAACAAGAAAGAATTATATAATCCATTGAAATTTAAGATTTCTTTCATTATGTAGCTTTTTTTGAGGAAAAATATGAAAAGAAAATTTTTTTCAATCTTTTTTATTGCGACACTGTGTCTCACGTATAATGTTTGGGCTGTAACAGTTAATTCTCAGGTTGTGCTTGAGCGAACCTATGGGCAAAACCCTGAAGCACAATCGCTTATGCTTGATAAAGACATCAGTATAGAAGCTTTACGTGCCTCTAAGGCACAATATGATACCTTTCTCAGTGGGCAATTATATTATGAGAAGGACAAATCAGAACGTTCAGTTCCTGTTATGGGAACTAATACGTCCACTACGAATTACAACTTTGGCATTCGCCAGCTCATACCAAGTGGAACCGAGCTCACAGCGGGATTTTACAACACGCGAGCCACATCAGATTCTGCTTTTTCTGCTGCCGCCGCATTATATGACTCCCGGTTTTATTTCAGCCTCAAACAACCACTGTTACTGAATATGTTTGGTTATCAAAACCGCAAAAATGTTACTTTGGCTAAACAAGGCATAAAAACAACACAAACTGCTCTGCAAGCTAGTTTGCAGGGGTTGGCGTACAAAAACCTAAGCTCTTACTGGACTTGGTATTTGTATAAAAAACTTGAATCTATAAGTCATAATGCACTCGCAGCCGCACAACGTCTACATCGAACCAATAGACAAAAAATGGATATTGGTTTGATAGAAGAAACAGATATCTACGCGTTTGCGGCCAATGTAGATATCAAAAAAGCTGAATTACTAGATGTAAAATCTAAAGGAGCCATGTCTGAGAGTCAACTCAGAGTAGCCATTGCTCTTCCGGATGCAAAACTTCTTTTGGGGAAACAAACATTGTCTTTTGGCAAAATGCCATCAACAGGAATCATGATTGATCAAGCCAAAGACAGTAATCCTGAATTTCTCACACACAAGAACACACTCAAAGCACAAAATATTATTGTGGCCATGAAGAAAAATGCGCGATTGCCTCAAATTGATTTAACAACATCCTTAACTCTTAATGGCATTGATCCCACTTATGCAGCAGCCTTTACAGACATCTCTAATGGTAATCCCATTTGGACAGGTGGTTTTGAAGTAACCTACCCTTTGCAAAACAGACAAGCACGTGCCAATTATAACAAAGAAAAATTTATACAAGCGCAAGCGCTCCTTTCCTTGAAAAATATGAAGAATAAAATCATTGCCACAATTAAAAATGGCTATGAAAAATATCAAACATCGAAAAGTCGTATGTATGTCGTGGCTACAGCTGTACAGCATCAAAAACTCAAGTGGGAAGGCGAAGTAAAAAAATATGATCAAGGCCGATCTGACCCAGATGTTGTGATTCGCTACCAAAACGATTATCTCGACACACAAAAGCTCTACGCGCAGGCTGTATTTGATTATGCCATGGCACGTTTAGAATTAGATTCCATTCGTGGTCTTCTCAAACCTTAATGGTAAACTGTTGTTTTCTTGTTATTGTTGCTAGCGATAACCGAAAACCAATAACCGATAACCTAAATGAAAATAGCCTGCTGGAATGTAAATGGGATTCGGGCCTGTATCAAAAAAGGTTTCTGGGATTGGTTCGAACAAACTGATGCTGATATTGTTTGCTTACAAGAAACAAAAATCATACAAAAAGATTTCCTACCCATTGCTAAAGAACACAACCTGATTTCTTTGATCAACCCAGAACCCGAATTAGACCTATCACGAGAAACGATAACCGATAACCGAAAACCGATTTACTATGCATTAGCCACTGCCCAAAAAGCAGGCTATAGCGGTGTTCTCCTCTTATCAAAAACAAAACCTCATAGCGTTCAGATTGGTTTGGGCAAAGATGACTTTGATTCTGAAGGACGCATCATCATCGCAACCTATCCCAAATTTACATTAGTGACAACATACGTGCCCAACGGTGGCCGTGATTTAGATCGCATTCCTTATAAATTAGCTTTTTCTGATTATTTATTGAAGACCTTAGAAAAAATAAGAAAAACGCAAAAAAACATTATTGTTTGTGGTGATATGAATGTAGCGCATACAGAAATCGACATAAAAAACCCTAAAACAAATGTTAATAATAGTGGTTTTACGCCAGTTGAACGTGATTGGTTTACAAAATTCTTGTCACATAAATACAAAGATGCCTTTCGAGCACTGTATCCTGATGCTCGTGATGTGTATACCTGGTGGTCCTATCGTCCTGGTGTGAGACAAAAAAACATTGGGTGGCGTATTGATTACTTTGTTGTGACTCAAGAAATGATGAAAAACGTTAAAGATGTTACTGTTCAAGCTGATCAGCAGGGTTCTGATCATTGTCCGATTTTGTTGAGGGCTGATTTTGTTAGTCCTGTGTAGGTCACCTATTCCAATAGAGGGTATCACCACGATTCATGTGAAAATGTACGCTAAGGCAATATTGACAATAATATCATGGTATTACAGTCCATAAAAATTTCAACACAAAACACAACCAGTTGAAATTATTTGTATTAATCTTTCTGTTTAAACACAAATTTCAAAAAAACCCCATCTATCTCGCTCATCCAGTGGATTACGAGAGATAAATGGGGCCAGACTAGCTCTTCGGTCTTTCGCAGAAGCGAATGACCAGGTTGTTTGATCTGGACTCCCTTCATGCACGCTCTTGGCTTCCTTAAAAACCAAGACTCTTGCTTGAAGAATTCTTTTCTTCTTTTTGAAGTGCTGGGGCCAAGCGCACCGAAAACCAACATTGTTGTTACGGTTATCGGGATTGTTGTTGTTGCGATTAGCCGATCGCGCGTTCCTCTGATTGTTGTTCCAGGAACCGCCGCTGGTTGTGATCAAACAACCTTTAAGAGTTTCTCTTAAACACAATCTCTGGTAAAATCAACTTCCTTAATTGCATTGTATCAGCATGTTTAGCATGCCCAATCCAAGATTGAATTGATTGATGAATATGTCTCCATTCAATCTGGTCGTAGCCATAAAGGATCTGAAAAAGTCTAAGTTTGCGCTTAAACCGAATGACATTTTTTCTATTAAGGCGCCGCCAGTTATCAGCAATGGTAAAACCTAAAAAAGGCGTACCTTGAGATGTTTTAAATATCCTGCACTTATTTTCATGCAATTCAAGTTTTAAACTTTTCAAATATTTTGTTATTTCGTATTTCACAAACCACAGTATATCTTTGTCTGAATGAAACACAACAAAGTCATCCATATAACGCAAATAATAGCGGCATTTGAGTTTCTCTTTTATAAAATGGTCCAAGCCATTGAGATAAACATTAGCAAAAAATTGGGATGTCAGGTTGCCTATAGGAATACCATTGATTGATTGATTGATTGATTGATTGATTGATTGATTGATTGATTGCAAGTGGCGTGCCTTTATCACAATTTTGAGAGAAATCCAAAATTTTTTTGATGAGCCACAATGTGTCTGGGCAAGCTATCTTGCGCATAATCAAGGAAAGAAGAATCTCTCTATCAATGCTGGGAAAATATTTTTGAATATCACACTTCAAAGCATATTTTGTTTTACGAGCAAAATCTTGAAACCTATCTATTGCTTTATGAGTGCCTTTGCCTATGCGTGTTGCATAGGAATCAAAAATAAATGAAGGATCAAATATAGGTAATAATATGTTATGAATTGCGTGATGAATTACCCTGTCGCGATATGGTGCTGCACTAATGATCCTATGTTTTGGTTCAAATATTGGAAAATGATGATATTCACCTGGTGAGTATTTTCTGGTTTTCAATTCATTGTGAAGTTGCCACAAATTCTTTTCGAGATAAAAATTAAAATTTGCAGCTGAGTAATTGAGGCGCTTGTATTTTTCTGCCAGCTTTGCTGCTTTTAAAAGATTTTGGAAAGAAATAATTCTTCCATAGAGTTTTTTGTGACGCCTCATCTTTTGGCCCTTTGCTGTTTAATCCACCCGCCAAGCTGAATGCCAATCTCATTTATTTTTTCAGAGATCACCTCATAGCGATGCAAACTTATCAATTTTAGATCTTTGCTCAGACGCACATAATAACGCATTTTTTCGAGCTTAATATTAACTTGGTTTAACAAAGGAATTTTATTTTGAGAATACCAGGCCTCAATCAATAGTTCCAGCACCTCAAAAGAACATGATTCTATTCTGTCACCGATCAAATATCTTTGTGACTTTGGAAATTTTGATATTTGAGGCACCAGATAAAGAATAAAATCATAAATCTTTGTGAGAATTTGAGGTTGGTTTTGCATTGTGCCCATTAATGGCACAGCAATAATAATATTTCAATTTGTGAGATTTTAAAAAAAATTCGATCCGCCTTCGGCGGATAAAGAGTAAAAGAAAAAAGATTAAAAGACTACTTTACTTTTAGGAGTCCTGGGGCCAAGCGCACCGAAAACCAACAAAGTGGCTACGGCGATCGGGATTGCTGCTGTAGCGAAAAGCCGATCGCGCGTCCCTCCGAAAGTAGTTCCAGGAACCGCCGCGAACTTCATAACTACCAGAATCATCTTCCATAGGATTTGTTGGATCTTGTGAAGCTGCTCGATCATAAAAATTAGATGAATAAGTATCAGCTGTTGTTTCCCAAACATTGCCTGCCAAATCACAAACGCCATAATCATTTGCTCTTTCATCATCTTCACCACAAACTTCTGCTGTTGTTCTGGCTCCATTGGTATAAGTAATAGCCTTATCAATAGGCGTTCCATAAGGATCATTATGAAATCGTCCTTTTGATGCATATTCTATCTGTGCAGCTGTTGGTAATGTTCCACCATAATATTCACAAAATTTTACCATCTCATCATATTTAAGCCCAACAACAGGAAAGTTATCGCCTTTTTTATTAGCTTCAAAATCTGGTAATTGACTGTACTCAGGATCGCCTGTGGCTGCTAAGTAAATCTTATATTGACCAACCGTCACTTCTGTCTTTGAAAGCCTGAAATCTGACATGGTCACGGCTACAGTTTCGCCAGTGCTTGTTGATTCGTCACTATCACCATTAATCGAGCCCATGTTAAATTGGCCACGAGGTATAGAGATAATTTCGCCGGGATAATTATGGCCGTTGGTATCCGAAGAGATTACCGAGGCTGTTTCTGTTACTTCGCCTGCCAGACACTCAGTACTTAAAATTGAAACAGCATCATATTCTCCTAAAGGTCCTCTTGGCGCAACGCCAACACAATATCCAGTCAATTCCTGCATTAATAAATCAAAGCCCCCAGCGGCTTCAATTTCACCATCATCCAAAATTCCGTAATCCTCTGAAGTTGTGCTATCAAGATCATATTCAGAAAGTTTATCACAAGCATCGAAAGGTATTTCAGCATTATCATAATATATTTGCATAAAAAATCTCCTAGTAAAAAACTTCAATAATATTATCGTAGAAAGCGGCCTAAATGTTTCTTGTTTTTTTTGAGCCGCCGTAACAGTATGATATTATACAGTTATTAGGTGCTGTTTGTTAAATATGATTTATAAAAATAGTTCCTCCGCAGTTTCATCGATTTCTTTTTGACTGGGCTTTGTGTAACGAAAAATCTCTTGTATAGACACATTGCCACTCATTTGTTGGGCCACATGAACACCATGTTTGTCTGCTACACGTTTTAAAAAAGTGTGCCTCAACATGTGAGGTGTTAATCGAAAGGACTCTGTTTTATTAAGATGTGCTGAGGCTTGATTTGAAAGCCTTAGACAAATCCTGGCAACATCTTGAGCTGCTATTCTTTTTTTATAACGTGAAATAAACAAAGGATCATTGTTTTTCAGTTTTCGTCCTTCTAAATATCGATCAAGTATTTCTTTGGCCTCTGAAGGAACAGACACCTTTTTTGTAATACGATTTCCTTTTCTTTTCACATCATGAAAACCACGATGATGATACTGGCTCACATTCAACGAAGTCAGTTCAGATTCTCTAAGCCCTGTGTGCAGTAAAATATAAAATACAGCAGCTTCTAAAACAGGGTTTTGATCTGCACGTTGACAAGATTTTAAACGTTGTTCACAAGCAGCTTTTAAGCGCATGATCTGGCGATTGGTGAGCCCATTCCAGTCTGGCAAATCAGTTTGTATGTCTTTGACAGCGTGAAAAGGATTCCCTGCGAGCAAAGGTCTTTGCTTGTGCAACCAGTTTCCAAAATGACGGACTGTTGCCATAACCCTGTTAATAGTAGTTGCCTTGTATGGTTTTTTTGTGAGACTTGATATTTGATTTTTTAATTCATGCTGAAATTGTTTGGTAACTGCTGGTGTCCAACTATCAACGCGGTCATGACCTACTTCTCGTGAATAAAAATCTAAGAATTTTGACAGATCTTTCTTTTTTGCCATTTCTGTTTTCTTTGGTGATCCAATGACATGAATTTTAAAATAAAGAGATGCCCACCCAGTTAAAGACTCAGTGTTTTTAGGTGCGATTTTGCCCTGAAAAAACTTATCCATCACAAATGGAGGTGTTTTTTTTGGCTTTTGAAAACCTTGGACATTATGGTTTTTCATGTTTAGACCCTTTAACTGTGAAAGATAAGCTGTGTTATATTTCACAGACATACTAGGCCATTAACTGTCTGTCTAGCAAAAAGGAGAAGGAAAATGGATCATCAATATTCTCGAACCGAAATCATTGAACGAGCCACCTTTACCAAAAAAGATCTGAATACAATTTTTGCCTGTAGAAGAAAATATAATCAGTTAGGATTTGCTTATCAAATTGCCTTTGTAAAATTGTGCAATTTTTTCCCCACCCAACAGCCTTTTGAAATTCTTGATGATCTTCTCAAATTTACTTGTGTTCAACTAGATATCAAAAGCAATGAGATCTCTAAATACTCTGTACGGCGCGAAACAATTTCAGAACATCAGGTCCAAATCGTAAAACACCTTAAATTGAAACGTCTTGGCGATAAAGAAATTTCTTTGCTGAAAAAATATCTATTTGAAGAATCACTTCGCCTTGATCTGTCATCATCGCTATTTGCCATGGCTAAGGCCTTTTTAAGAGAAAGAAAAATATTGATGCCAGCAAAATCAACTCTTGAAAGAATTGTTCTAAATCAGCGAGAACGCTCCAGGCAGTATATTTTCAAAAAAATCGCAAAAAGCTTTTCATCAAAAATAAAAACAAATCTGGATGGACTGCTAACAGTGCCTAAAAAAGGCAAAATCTCATCGTTCCAAATACTTAAAATCGCAGCAGGCCTGCCGTCCCCTGGTTCTATGCAACAGCTAACAGACAAAAATAAGCAAATAAAAAACACAGGCATTTTAGACATAGACCTTTCATGGCTTAACAACAACTATCAACTTACTCTTTATCACTATGCCAAAAGATCCTCAGCTGACAGGCTACGATCCTTAAGAGATGCAAGACGATATTCTGTGCTGACTTGCTTTTTGTTGCAAACCTATAAAGACACGATCGATCACATCGTTGATATGCACGATAAAATCATCAACAAGATCTATAAACACGCCCAAAAAGACATTGATCAACAAATGAAAGAACAACGCAGAAACATTCGTGTTTCTCTATCAATATTTAAGACACTGGGGGCGATCATTCTTAATGAGAATATTAAGGACTCAAACCTTCGAGCTATTTTATTTGAAAATATTTCAAGAGAGAATTTACAGACACAAATTGAAGGCATCAAAGAGTGGATAGATGGCAAATATAGCCATGTGTTTTATTCAGTAGTAAAACGATTCAGTTATCTAAGGCAATTTTCACCTGCTTTGCTGGACACCTTAGAATTACGAAAAGAAAATAACAGATCCTCCTCTTTGTTAGACGCTGTAGATATATTGAAAAAACTCAATGAGGATAACAAACGAAAATTGCCCGACGATATTACTCTTGATTTTATACAGCCTAAATTACGCAAAATTATAGCGCCTGATGGCAATGTAAACAAACAGGCATGGGAAAGTGCTTTGTTGACAAGTGTACGAGATGAAATCAAGGCTGGTAATATTTCGGTTCTCAACAGCAAAAGATTTGGTTGTTTTGATGATTTTTTTATTTCTGATGCCAAGTGGTCTAAAATCAGAAAAGATTTTTTTAGGCGTTCAGGACTCCCTCATCATAAATTGAAAATCAGACCATATTTAAAAAAGCGACTGGGCAAAGCTTTTGATAACTTTATCAAAAATCAACCTCACAACACATATGCCTCAGTTGACAAAAAGGGCTGGCTAATATCAACAGATCCTGCTGACAAACTTGATTCTGAATCAGAAATCAAACTGGACCTCTTGAAATCATGGTTGTCAAATCATTTACAAAATATAAAATTGCCAGAACTCTTGATCAAAGTAGAAAATGATTTGCATTTTACACGTCATTTTATGACATC
>JAHJDR010000388.1 GCA_018812345.1 bacterium
CACTGAACACTGAACACTGGACACAAATACGCTAGACGCTAGACGACAGACGACAGTCGTTTCCCCTGCCAGGTGCCACGCCTTACGATTTCCTTATGAATAGCATTGAGGGTGCCGAGTTTATTGATTGACCATTGCGGTGCTACCGTGAGGCGTGCGGGAGCATGGGCGTTGAGTCTGTGGATGATGATGTCTGGGCGCAAGCATTCAAGGTAGTCAACGCAGAGAGTCACATACTCTTCTAAAGATAGCGGTGTGTAGGTGCCTTGCTCAAACCAGGTTGCCATCTCTGTGTCTTTGGTTACCAGCATGTTATGGATCTTCAGGCCTTTTATGGGGAGTTTGTTGATAATGTTTACACCCAGAAGAGCTTCTTGGTTTGTCTCTTCTGGCATGCCCAGAATGATATGGGCACAGGTTTGAATGTTTCTGTTAGCGAGGTTAGCAACCGTTACGCTAAAGTCATCGATAGAATGACCCCTATTGACTTTGTTTAAAATTTTATTCTGTGTTGATTGCAGGCCAAGATCTATCCAGAGATCTGTTTTTAAATTGATTTCAGATAAAAGATCGAGAACATTTTCTGGAAGACAATCAGCGCGCGTGCCAATGATCATGCCAACAATATCAGGAGATCCAAGAACGGTGTAAAAAATCTTACGGAGAATTTTGATCGAAGCATAGGTGTTTGTGCCGTTTTGAAAGTAGGCAAAAAACTTTTCTGCTTTATGGCGCTCTTGAATGTAGGTGCGACCATAATTAATTTGAGCCATGAGAGGCTGTTGTTTATGCCAGGATTTTGCTAGCAAATAATCATCATTACAATAAGAACAACCGCGCTTGCTGAGTTTTCCATCTCGATTAGGGCAGGTCAGTCCTGCATTGAGAGTGATTTTGAAAATGCGTGTTTGATATTTTTTCTTCAATACCTCCGTAAAGCTGTTATATTTCAAGTGAGCATTTTTCACGTAGCCATTATTAACATGAGGATACATTTCTTAACAACGCTGAACTTTGAGTCTGTTTATTAACAGATGTTCTTTGCTTGTTTGGTCAAGAAAAATTGGGGAGATTTAGAAAATTTTGGACACATTTGTGCCCAAAATGGACACATTTGTGTCCTTTTTTGAACGCCTAAAATGGCAAACACTTATAAACATGTGATTTAATTGACGTTAAGCGGACACAAAAGTGTCCACTTTTTTGTTGTCTCACGCATCTTAGAAGGTTAGTTTGCCGATAATGGGGTTATAAATAAATGTTATTTCTTTTGTGAGAGAGTGTCTTTTTGTATTATAATAGTAATGTATAGATGTTGATGGACTGTAGTGATCTTAATGAAAAAAGGGACAATATGCCGATAAAAAAACCAAATATTTATGACTATAAAGACTTCCGTGTTTTTCTCAAAGATTTTTATGAACATAAAAAGTCATTAAATCCTAGTTTTTCAACGAGAATTTTTGCACAAAAAGCAGGTTTTGGGAGCCATAGTTATTTAAAAATGGTGATTGATGGAAAAAGAAATTTGAGTTTGAAGTCATTAAAAAAAGTGGGTAAGGCGTTGGGGCTAGAAAAAGACGAAGCTTCTTTTTTTAATACGCTGGCACTGTACAACCAGGCAGCTGTTGAGAAAGATAAAGATTATTATTTTCAAAAACTCATAGAATTAAAACCCCATAAGAAACTATTTAAATTAGAAAAAGATAAATTTGCGTATTTTACAAATAAATATTTGGTCATTATTCGTGAGCTAGTGGCCTTACCGCATTTTACGGAAGATTATGAATGGATGTCAGAGACTTTGGGCGGTCAGGTGTCTCCTGATGATATAAAAAAATGCGTGGAAGCCCTTATGCGGCTTAATTTGCTAGCACGTGATAAAGAGGGAAATCTTATTCAGGCGAGTGGTACGCTTGAGTCCCCAGTTGATGCGGACTCTCTAGAGATTTTTAATTATCACCGCTCCATTATTAGTTATGTTAAAGATGTTATGATTGCTGTTCCGCAACAAAATCGTGAAATTATCTCGATCACGATTCCTATGTCAGAAAGCATTTTGCCAGAGATAAAGGCTATATTACGTAAATGCCGTGACGAAGTCATTAGGTGTATCAATCAAAAAGATAAAAGTTTTGACGACGTTTTTCAGGTTAACATGCAAATGGTTCCTGTAACCAAAAGCAGAAAGGATCAACGATGAAATTTAGCATCAGGGTCATCATCATTTTACTTATGTGTTTTGTTTTTAATGCGTGTTCACAGACAGCTATGCAAACCGATGTCGGTGCGGGAGCAGACCCCATGCTTGATTCTGGGGTGGGTACTGTTGTGAACAATCCAGGCGATAATCAATTGCAGATCGCTCTTGAGGGAGGTCTTGTTCCTGAAAAAAGCGATTTTATGATTGCTGAGATGAGTCTTAACTTAAAGGAATTGCTAAAAATAAAGAAGTATACAGAGAACGATGATCATCGTGTTTCTTCTATGCATCTTATTTTAGCAGGTGAGAGCCTGAAATCAGCGATGCAAGAAGATCGTTTGTTTAGAACCTTTGGCCGCTTAGTTAAGCAGGGTTTAGATGATATGGGCATAGGTGTCGTGACAGAGGAACTTGTTGCTGTGAACATTCCTAAGGGTGCGTCAAAAGAGAATGCCCTTATTGTTGATTTGCTTAATGAGACAGAGGTTGTGATTGATCCCTTTGATAGCACGTATGTGAGGTTTTATCTTAAGGATATTAAGAACAATAAATACCATGGCACATACCTTGTTAAGTTTGAGGAAGGGCGTCCTATTAAGGGCTTGTTTGCTTATGTGAATCCTCTGTTCATGGCCAAAGGCAAAGAAGCTGAGGGCAAGGGTTTGACCGCTATGGCCTTTGATCTTTCTGGATCAACAGTTAAGTACTTGGTGCACAAAGAAGATTATTCACACAAATTAGGTTTTCAGGTGGTGATAAAAGATTATTTTGAATGTGACCTGCCAACCGAAACATGCATTTCTGAGCATCTGGATATTAATACAGAAGCTCCTGAGAGGCTTTTTGGTGGTGGTGTGATGCGTTATTCATGGAGCGGTACCCACCCAAATCTTTGTGTGGCGCCCACAACGTATGAAGGCGATGTGCGTACGATGCTGTCTCCTAAAATGCTTAATGAGGAGTCTTTGCCACCTGCGTTGGAAGACTGTGATTTACTCATGACGCCTTTTTGGGATGTGCATATCTTTACAACAGATGATCTTTTTATGAGAAGCTCTGATGAAAAACCTTCTGCCGATGGCTACTATCTTGATGGTACAACCCTGGAAGGTTGGCACAAATTAAAACCAACAACAATTAATGAATGGCTGAGTTTTTAGAGACTGATCTAGTGCCAGCCCCGTTTTACGGGGTTTAGTGATGGGAGCCTATAAAAGGGCTCCCTTTTTTGTTAAAAATAGAGGTGGGCTATTTTCTGAAAAGCATGTTTTGTTAGTATGAGTAGGGTTGTTGGGCTTTTTGGAGGGGGAAAAGTTGCTTTTATTTAATAATAATTTTAGGCGGACACATTATGCGACCACAAAAACAGCTTGCCGCGCATAAAGACCCTATATAAAACAATAAAAACAATAAGATAAACAATAAATCATTATGGCCATGTGGACACAAATGTGTCCATTTTTTTGGTCCAACACGCAACACTGCTGGCCTTTCGTACGATAATTATTATAGATGCTGTAGTTGGGATAGGGTGAACATGGTGTGGTCATCAATAACTCTGTCCCAACCTTTTTTGATCTTTAAATTTTTATTTTTTAAGTTTCTTCACCCTGTATGCCCATACTCAGGGGGTTGTGGAACGCTCCCTCCTGTTTAGTGTTTACGCGCCCCCTGCTTTTTTTTGCCCTGAATATGGCTATTGGGAATAATCAATCAACAATATCAGAATATTAAGTCGTGCTATCGTGCTATCGTGCTATCGTGCTATCGTGCTTTTTCTTGCGATGTCTCGATGTCTCGATCGCTCGATGTCTCGGTTCTTCAAGACGCTAGGGTGCTAAAAAAAACCACTATTATTATAAGCCTTGGTATTGCTTTTTCTGCCAAGATGAGCCAGGTGTGGACAAGGGATAAAAGGATAGTCTTAATTGGGGTTAGTCAAAAATTACATTTAAATAAGGTTTATGATTTATAACATAAGGCCCGTCTTCGTCTCTCGACTCTGTTCGGGACTATGACGCGGCCAGGGGAGGTTTGTATGTCAGTATTAGGTGTAACAATGCAGCCCAGCATGGTGCCATCTGGGTCAATTCTTATTGGGCCAGATGTTTTTTTACAACAAGCAACCTTAGCAAAGCAGCAGAATGATGCCGTTGGAGAAAGACAAGCTTGGGATCATTATTATGATGCTAATCAAAGAAATATTAATAGGCTAAGATGGTCTGTTCAGAATAGCGGAACACTGGCAACATTAACATTTCCTGCGCTCTCTCCTGAAACGCTTTTACCAGAAACAGAGATTCCAAATTTTCGCATTTATGATGCCAAAAATCAAAAAGATCCTGTTTTTTCAGAGGCTCGTTTGGTTAGAAGTAAAGGCGATGAACGAAATACAGATCCTGATGTGAATTCTGTTTATGATAGTCTTGTTCAATCTTTGAGCTTCTTTTTAGAAAGGCTCGGTTTACGTTCCATTGATGCCAAAGGTATGGTTGTAGATGCCGCTGTAAATTTAGGTCAGAAATATAATAATGCGTATTACTATAACGGACGCATTCATTTTGGCGATGGTGATGGAGAAATTTTTCATAACTTTGTTCAAGATTTAACAGTCGTTGCCCATGAACTTGGTCACGGTATTGTAGAAATGGTTTTAGGTGGTTTGACCTATTGGTCACAAAGTGGTGCGTTGAATGAACACATAGCAGATGTTTTAGGAATTTCTGCTTTGCAATATGTATTGGGAGAAATGTCAGTGCCTGAAGCCTCATGGTTAATCGGAACGACAGCAATGGTTCCTTATCAAGATCGAAGCTCTGGTGAGACAATCAGCCCTGCATTAAGATCGATGAGTAATCCAGGTACGGCCTATCAAAACCATCCTAGGATTGGATCAGATCCACAATCTCCTACAATGAAAGGTTATTATAGAGGTTCACAAGATAATTACGGTGTTCATATTAACTCAGGTATACCGAACCACGCCTTTTATCTCGTCGCAACAGCAATTGGTGGCTATTCATTTGAAACAATTATCCCTATTTGGATTGAGGCAACCAAGGCGCTTTCAGCAAACCCCAGCTTTCAAGATTTTGCGAATGCGACTTTAAAAGCGGCAAACAACATGTTTCCAGAAAGGCAAGATATAAGAGAGGCTATTGAAATCGCCTGGACTGAGGTTTTGGTGCTCGGTGATGATGCGATTGTAATTCCTCGTGCCTATGAAATTCCACAGGGTGAAGGACGTGATGATATCATAGAAATTTTTGGTCTTGATGCCCAACACATAGCAGACATGGAACAACATGTGCTTTCGTCAGCTTTGCCAACAATGGAAGGTGTTAAGCGTTGTCAGGTTGGTTTTGTCTTAGATGAGAACAATGTGGCCAGTCTTGTGTGTTTAGCCTATGTCTCACCCCAATCAAACATTCGCTTACCTGAAAACGTAAATGGTTTGCCTGTGAAGACGATGTATTAGGTAAAGTTAAAATAGTTTTCCTCTTCCCATATTCTCTGTTACAATAATACTATCTATCTATTTATTTATTAATGTTTCGCTAGGGAGTGTTTTATGGGAAAGAAAATAATATTAACAACTTGTCTATTGTTGGCCTTTTCATTTTCAGCTCAGGCTGGGGAGTTTAAAGAAGAGTTTTCTGTTCAATCAGGGACGGCGGGTTGGTTTTTTGGCACAGGAAATGAGGTTTTAGAGACAGCAGGAGGCAATCCTGACTACTATGTTCATGATAGCACACTTTCTTCATTTGGTCCTTCAGCGACCATGATTGGACCTTCAATTTTTACCGGAAATTTTCGTTTTAAACGAGTGAGTTCTTTGGGAATTGATCTCAAAATGGATATGGGCTCACCGAATCGTCCAGTGACTCTTTTTCTGATAACAGATCGTGGCACGCCTAATGATAATAGCGATGACTTTGCTGCTGCCTATACACATAGTGGTGATGTCATGAATGCTGATGGTGTGTGGCGTTCTTATGATTTTCAAATCTCAGTCAATGGAGCTATCGCTGCTGGTTGGCAGGTTGTTCCCTGGGGAACTAACACAACATTAACACCAGCAGATTCATGGCAATACCTATCGAGAAACATCACAACAACAGCCTTTCTCTTGCAGGAACCAGGCTATATGTACATTCTTGATGCCTGGGACATGGGGCTTGATAACCCGCGCATTACCATGAATGTTCGAGCTGATTTTAATGGTGATAACTGTGTGACAAGTGCTGATATTGCTATTTTGCGTAGCCACATGACATCTCTAGGACAACCCCAACAAGGACCAATTGTTATTCAGCCAATTGGTGCTCCGGTAAGGGCCTTTCCAAGTGAAGAGGATGATGAAGTGAGCATTCAACCAGTAGGCGATCCTGAAGCGCTGCTAGAAATTTCAGCAGATTTAGATGGTGATGGCGATGTTGACTTCATTGATCTCAAGATTGCACGTACAGAATTGGGTGAGTGTTATTAAACACTCACTTTTTCAATTCCGAGTATTTTCTTAGAATGTGTCCTAAAGGACACGGTTCATTTTAGAAGAGCAAGTTTTTGTACCGCTTTTAAAAGCCTATCCAGAAGAGCGTACCCAAAGCGATTAACGAATTAAGAATTTTGATTTGGGGGAGAGGTTGGCAATTGGCAATAAGCGATAAGCGATTTGCAATTGGGGGAGAGTAGGGAATAATGATGGATGAATAGCGTGGAATTTGGTATTGTAGGATTACAAATAACATAAGGGGGAGTTATGAAGAAAAATATTATTTTTAGTGTTTTATTAATTTCAGTTTTATCACTTACAGCATGTGGTTCAAGTACGTCTAGTAATACTGACGATGATGCGACGCCAGGAATCACGTTTGAAACAGTCGCTGATTTTGATGCCTCAGCAAGCGCAGCTCTCAGTGCGCTGTTGAAAAAAGTCACAACAGGCGCGTGTGCTGATTTAGAAAACCCCATTGAAACGGATGATCCTGTGCTTACAGATGGTCTTGATTGTGATGCAGATGATGGGGTTGTGGCACACATTACACCAACTAAATATTCTTTAGCCATAAAACGCGCTACCATGGTGGCAGAAGAGGGAACAGATATTGATCTCATTGCGGACACAGGAACATTAGCAGAAGCAGAAGTCATTAATTTTACCCCAGAGAATCTTAGCGAAACAATTATTGATATTGATTCCGCAGACCTTGTTGGAGGAACTTATTCAGGTTTAGAATTTGAAATATATTATTTTCAAATGACTTTTGATGTTGCTGGGGTTTCGCGAAATGTGCGTTTTTATATGAGCGATGATGATTTTGTCTCAGAAGGAAGTTTGGGACACCATCAAGGCGATGTCACTTTTATTGACGATGAAGGTACTGAGCTTGGCTGGATAGATGGAACCTGGTCAGAGGTCTCTGCTTCACGCGATGTTCAAGAAGGCGCTGGTGGCACAGATGCAGAAACAGGCCACAAGCGAGGTTTTTTTGGTAGTACAGATCAATGGGATGCTGAAGCACAAATGCAAGGTGCTGATCAAGATCTCTTTGTTTTTGATTTACCTTTTAGTTTGCCTATTCCCCTTCCTGAACCCGCTGAAAATGATGAGCGCTTAACAATCACAACAACCTTTTCTGTGGCAGATACCTTTTTCTATGAAGATTTTGATAACCCTACTTTAGATACGTGTACGGGTTTTTGTCCAGAAGAGGGTGGCGAAGCAGGTCTTGCCAATGCCGAATGGGCGCCCTTAATGCCAACCGCAACATTAACAACGGATACAATATCTGCATTGCCGATTCCCGTATTCTAGTAAGCTGTTTTTTTCTGATACGATAAACGAAAACCGATAACCGATAACCGATTCACCTCTTCAACCACTCTTTAATCTTTTTTTCAAACCCATTTTCTGTTGGATGGTAATAGATCTTGTCTTTGATTTTATCAGGTAGGTGTTGCTGTTCAACTTTGTTTCCTTCATGGCTATGGGCGTATTTATAGCCTTTATTATACCCTAAATTTTTCATGAGCTTTGTGGGGGCGTTGCGGATGTGTAGAGGGACTTCTAAAGGTCCGTGTTTTTTTACATCTTCTAAAGCTTTTTGATAGCCAGCATACGTGGCATTACTTTTTGGTGAGCCGGCTAGATAAGCGGCACAATGAGCCAAGGGAATCCAGCCCTCAGGCATGCCAACAAAGGCAAAAGAATCTTTACAACTCACAGCCACCTGAACCGCGCTGGGATTGGCATTGCCAATGTCTTCTGACGCAAAAATAACCATGCGGCGGCAAATGAATAAAGGATCTTCTCCCGCATCAATCATGCGCGCTAAATAATAAAGCGCAGCGTCAGGATCTGAATCACGCATGCTTTTAATAAAGGCGCTAATAACATTGTAATGATGCTCTGATTTTTTATCATACAAGTGTGCGCGCCTGTATATTTTTTCAGAAACATCTTCATCAGATATTATGTCTTGATCAGGGCAGATCTGAAAAAGATCTTCTAAAATATTTAAGAGATAGCGCGCATCACCATAAGCATTCTCAATGAGAATATCTTTTCCCGCTTCATTGAGTAAGTTTGGTTTATTCTTTTTGGTAAGGGCGCGCTCAATGATTTTTTTCAGATCTTCTGCTTCGAGCTGCTTTAAGGTCACGACTTGGCACCGAGATAAAAGGGCCGATATAACTTCAAAGCTGGGATTTTCCGTTGTGGCCCCAATGAGTGTGATGGTGCCAGACTCAACATGCGGGAGAAAAGCGTCTTGCTGTGCTTTATTAAAACGGTGGATCTCGTCGATAAAGAGAATTGTTTTGTGAGAATAATAGTCTAAATTGTGTTTTGCTTTGGCAATGACCTCTTTAACTTCTTTAATGCCGCTTGTTACAGCGCTGAGGGTGATAAAATGATTTTTTGTTTTATTGGCAATGATTTTTGCCAAGGTAGTTTTTCCCACGCCCGGTGGCCCCCAAAAAATCATGGAAGGAATATTACCCGCTTCAATAAATTGTGTGAGCATTTTGCCAGGACCCAAAATGTGTTTTTGTCCGACAAAATCTTCAAGACATTGTGGACGGAGTTGATCAGCAAGAGGACTTAATAGGCTTGTGTTTTGTTTAAACAAATCCATAAAACAACAATAGAACGATCGTTCAACAAAAGTCAATCTTTGGAATAGACATAAGAGGAAAACAGGAAGCCATCAGTTGTTTCTCTCACCCTGTCTTGATACTGAATGGTGTTTACATAAAGATCAGAAAGGTGAAAGTTACAGCCGCGCAACAGTTTATCTATTCGTTTTCCACCCTGGTGCACACTTGGGTATGTGTAACCACCCAGAATAATTTTATTTACAAAAGGCCACAGAAGAAGTTGGCGTACAGCTTGTATATCTGTAATACCATAGTGTTCTCCTATGTTGATGATAAGAGTGTTTGGTCTGAGCGTTGTCATTAAGCGAAGGTATTCAGGGCTGTTAATATCCATGCTCACAAAACCAATATCTTCAGGATTAAAGCCATTGTTTCTCATGTTATGCTCAATCCTTTTTCTGTTCATGGCGTTGTAGTCCAGAGCATGTCCTCTGGCCCCGTTCTTGACAGCAGCAAGACTTAAGATGCCTTCACTAGACCCAATGTCAAAAAAACGACAATCACTTGTTACGTGATCATGCACAGCCTGTAGTGTGGGCGCAGTGTAGCGGGCCACAGATCTATTTTGTGACTCTCCTGGATCAAAAAAAAGAACATTATCTCTTATAAGTTTGTTAGGAATGAAATCTTTTAAACGGTAATCAATAATTATCATGTTGGACAGCAGAACAGCGAGACAATAGCTTATCTTGACATGAAGACCTTCGGTAATGGCAGAAACAATTTCTTCAATTCTGGGATGAGTAACATCCCAGGGGTTTGCAAAGGCATAACTGCCAACAATGTCCATAGGATATTCTGCTGTTGCGAGCGCTTGTCGTGACATTGCTGTGCTGTGAACTAGCGGACAATGTTTCATGAGGCCTTCAGCCTCTTCAATAGCCTGTTTTCGCACAATGGGAGAAACTCTGTAATCCTTTATTCCAAGGCATTTAAGGAGCTGTTCGAATTGTTTCACTGTTTTGCGAATGCGTGCCGCGTGTGTTTGGCTTTTGTCTGTTGTTACAAGACTAAAGTCATGAGGTTGTTTCCATAACCTTGGTCCGGTGATCAATCTTAAGGCTTGTTCAGGGTTTTGACAGGATGGCGCGCAGACATTTTCTGTGCTAAAATAGCCTTGCATTGGCGGATTCAGGCCGGGGGCAAACCCTAAGGGACTAAGTGATGACAACAAACGCATCCTAACTCCATGAAAATATGACGATTATAGTACCCTCAACCTGTATTCCTTCTGTATCGTCATAAGGGATGAAAAGTTGTGTTTTTTTTTAAATTGGAGCAGTGAGGGGTGGCATGAGAAACGAATTCATAAAGACAGAGCTTCATTGTCATCTTGAAGGCGCCATCCCCGCTAAATGGCTTTATAAAATGGGCAGACAGCATTCTTTGATCGATAATAACTATTCATATGAAACGTTTTATCAAGACATGGTGTTGACAGCTCCGAGCGAATCCTTGAAAAAAGTTTTATCATATTTTGACCTCATTGGTAAGTTTCTTGCTAATCGAGATATTTTATTTGAGGCGACAAAAGAAGTGTGTCGTTTTGAGAATATTGCGGGAATTAAAAATCTAGAATTGCGCTACGCACCTTTGATGTTAAAAAAATATGCAGGCTTAAGCTTTGATGAAAGTCATGCGGTTATTAGCGAGGCTGTTAATTGGGCACAAGAAAAACTCAAGATGAAGGTTGGCCTAATTGCTATTGGGGAAAGAAATTATTCTTTTGATGAGATTGTTTCTGTTCTTGAGTGGGCTATTAATAATGAATCTAAACTAATAGGTGTTGATTTAGCCAATCAGGAGTTTGATTTTGAGCCAAAAAAATACGCGAATATTTTTAATAAGGTACACCAAACAGATTTAGGTATTACCATTCATTGTAGTGAGTCTGGTTTTCCCCAGCAAGTTGTTGAAACAATAAAATACATTAAGCCAAACCGGATAGGACATGGTATTGCTATTGTGAATTCCCCAGATATCATGCAGCTTGTGAGAGAACGAGAAATCACATTAGAACTTTGTCCTACTAGTAATTGGATTACGCGCTGTGTTTCTGATCCATCAAAACATCCCTTAAAAACATTTCTTGATAGAGGGCTTCGCGTTACATTGAATACAGATGACCCAGGTCTTTTTGATATTTCCATGCCTAAAGAAATTGAATTTTGTAAAAAGTATCTTAATCTTGAGCAAAAAGACTTTGCCTTGCTAAATATTTATGCCACAGATGCTTCTTTTCTTGATCTGGATTAGAAAACCTTAAGATAACAAACTCATCTTCAAAACATTGTAGACAAAATCATAAATGGTCGGTTCTTTTGATCCTCTGGGGCCAGCAATGTTGATTTTTTGTATCTTGTGTTCTTTGATAAAAGCCAAAAGATCTTGGGCGGGTTCTTGACAGGTCTCTTTGGATAACACCAGATAGGGTTTGTTTTTTCTCTCAGCACAGAGTTTTGTAAACAAAGTGCCGCCAGTTAGTATCTTTGTTAGGTTGAAAATGACGGTGCCATCAGAATCTTTAACATTCCATTCTGTGCGTTGTTCATAGCGTTTGCTGGGCGTTTCATTGAGTTTATAAATTTCTTCCAAAGGTCCATCTTCCGCAAGCCTGCTTTTAGGGCACCAGCCAGCATGGAGAAAACCATACTCGATAGCAAAATCTAGAGCGGCCCGGTCTGCACCGGTTTGTCCACCTGATATGATTATGAGGTTGTTGTGTAACATTAGCATTCGAACCACGAGTGCTCTCACCATCTCGTCTCACAATACAATAAACCATACCAAAAGGTATGATTTATTGCATTGCGGAGAGAGAGGGATTCGAACCCTCGGTACGTTGCCGCACACACGCTTTCCAAGCGTGCTCCTTAAGCCTCTCGGACACCTCTCCTAATAGTATCTTACAAAAGCAGGCGATGCCAATCGCATGGTTTTGTAAGATACTATTAGCCCCGTTTGCGGGGCAAAAAAGTCTATATTCAAGAGATATAAAGGAGTCAACTCTCAGGCACAATATTAATCAGCACAACTTCATTTTGAGACCCAAGCCTCATACGAGGCCCCCAAATACCCGCTCCTGAAGTGACATAGAGTTTTGTTTTTCCTAAATCGTACAAACCATAAACATAGCGATAAGCAAGTTTTACAAAAAGCGTAAAGGGAAATATTTGACCGCCATGCGTGTGGCCAGAAAGGATCAAATCAACGCCTTTGCTTTGAGGGATGTCTTCCTCTTTGGGCTGGTGATTTAAGAGAATAGAATACTTGTTTGGATTAATAACAATGTCCTTCATATGTTTTTCTAGATTAGCTCTGTATCTTCTATAATCATCAACACCAATAATTTGAAGTTCGTCATGAATAACAGCCTTGTTTCTTAATAGAATGATCTGTGTTTCCTCAATCGCTTTTTCCGGCGTATCTTTTTTTACATAAAACTCATGATTGCCGTAGGTATAATAAACAGGCATGTTTAAAGCCTTAAACATGTCAATGTCATCAGGCGTAACATTGTCCCTGTCAATGAAATCACCCACAATAGTTACAAAATCAGGTTTAAGATCGTTAACGCGTGTTACAACCTTTTGTAAAAAGCTTGTAGAATTTGAGCCAACATGGAGATCTGTTAGCAGAACTATTGAATAAGGTTTTGTGATTTTTGAGCTCGTTAGAGAGATCGTTTTTGTGTGGAGCCGCCCCCCTTCAATAAGAGCATAGGCAACAACAGACAAGGCGAGAAGAAAAATAATAAGAATCGTGAGGCGTGGCCCCAGGGGGAGCATTAAACTAATGACATGTGTTATGAGGACAGCAAAAAAAAGAAAAAAGATAAAACCAAACCAAAAATAAGTTATTCTTTGCGGGATGCCAAAAAAACTTTTGTGAAACAACATGCTTATCAAGAAAAAGGAGAGAACACAAAAAGCAACAGCCAATGAAAGTGCCAGAGAATAGGGTTTGTATTTTGGTGCTAGGATAGAAATGATACGGGAAAAAGGATAATAATGAAGTCCAACAAAAGAAAGAGCAAAGAGGATAAGGAAAAAAAGACTTTTTATTATGCTTACGACCATGGTTTAGATTCCAAAAAGGGCGCTCATTTTTTCAAGGTTCTCATCATCAGCAAAAAAGGCAGCGACAAATTTATTGCCAACAGCTTGGGCATCGGTTGCATTAATATTAATATTGGCGGCAGCGACCTTGTTTAAAATTTCGGCATAGGCCCCTGTATAGTCATCCCCTTCAACATAGAAAGCCTGACTGATGCGCGGTGATTTGTTCATTTGTTTGAGAACCTCTTCTGCCTTGTTGGCATCATTCACACAAAAAATAACTTCAGCTTTATCAGGCCCCATTTCATAAGCCCAGCTGGACTGCACATAAACAAAAGCTTCTTTGAAAGCATTGAAAATATGGCAAAGAGAGCCTGGGTGAGCGTCAAGATCTACGGTGAGGGTTTTGATTTTTTTAATTGATATAGACATTTTATTATAGGTTTTCGGTTATCGTTTATCGGTTATCGTAAAAAAACAAGAACCTGATAATTTCTAACGGAAAACGGGTTTTAGAATTGTCTTATAATTGGTTCGTTCATGAACATCAATGGGGTTAGTTTAAAAAATCAGGAAGAACTTCGTTTTTTATGATGTCTTCGAGTTGATCTGCTTTTTTAATGAGAAAAAATAAATTATCTTTGACAAGAACTTCTGCCGGGCGACCACGGGAATTATAGGTGCTGGACATACTTGAACCATAGGCGCCAGCACTCATGATGGCAAGATAGTCATTTTGTTTTTGTAAGGGAATTTTACGTTCTTTGGCAAAGCGATCTGATGATTCACAAATGGGGCCTTCAATATTTGTGATAACATCTTTTGTCGTGGCTTCTTTGGTGACGGGAATAATATCATGGTGCGCTTGATACAACATAGGACGCATGAGATCGTTAAAACCGCTATCCACAATTGTAAAAAGAAGACCTTCTTCTGAAGGTTTCACGTAAAGGACTTTTGTGATGAGGGCGGCAGAATTTCCGACAAGAAAGCGTCCTGGTTCGAGGATGATAGTTCCTTTTACGCCATCAAGAGGTGTCATAATGGCTTGAGCATAATCGTGTGCCGCAGGGATCTTTTCTTGATTATAAGGAATTCCCATGCCGCCACCAATATCAATATTATTCAGGGTAATATTTTGTTTTTCTAGATTGTCTATGAGTTCTCTAATTTTAACCATAGCATCATAGAACGGTTGTGTTTCTGTGATTTGTGAGCCGATGTGACATGAGATGCCCGTAATAGAAAGATGATTTAGTGTTGAAGCCTTTGCATAAAGAGCAAGAGCTTGCTTGTGGTTGACTCCAAATTTATTCTTTTTAAGACCTGTTGAAATATAAGGATGTGTTTTTGGATCTACATCAGGATTTACACGTATGGCTATGGGTGCTTTTTTGCCAAGCTGTTTTGCAATGTTGTTTATCGCATCAAGTTCTTGTTCGCTTTCAACATTAAATTGTAAAATGTTATTTTTGATTCCCGATTCAATTTCTTTTTCAGTTTTGCCGACACCTGAAAAAACAATTTTTTGAGGATCACATCCTGCCATAAGAGCACGACTCAATTCACCGCCGCTCACAACATCAGCACCGGCACCGAGATTAAAAAGAGTTTTAAGAATGGCTTTGTTTGTATTCGCTTTAACAGCGTAGCAAAGGAGATTTTTCCAGGGGTTAAAAGCCTCTTCTAACAATTGGTACTGATCTAAAATAGACTGATAACTGTAAATATATAAGGGCGTGTTATAATTTTCGACAATTTCTTTAATAGAGCTGTTTTCGCAATAGAGGCTGTTTTCTTTATAGGTGAAATGTGTAAATTTTGTCATATTCCCGTTTTATCACACGACCTTAACGAAAAGTCCATACGAATTCAGGATAAGAGTTTTTAACGAGTTCGCTTAAGGGAGAGAAGTTTTTTGTTGACCTAAACCATTAGAATATTGGATAATAGCCAATAAGTAAAAAAGTATCTAACCGGGCAAGACCCGTCAGATAAGCTTACCCACGTTACAGCATAACGGTTCTCAGTAAAAAGTCATTTGAAATTAAGCACAAGATGAAAAGTATTGATTATCAGTAACCGTGGTTGAGAAGAGAGGAACAACCCAACCATTAACCAATAAACACAAGCCTATTTTTGCAGGCACATTGTCTGTCTGATGGCTTCCAACCCTCCTATTGGGGCAAATTATGAAAACAACTGAAACAAAAGAAGTTAAACCAAAAACACGAACGCGTGCAAAAACAACAGAAAAAATAGAAAAAATAGAAAAAAAAGCAGAAGTAAAAGAGGCGGTACAGGCAGCACCACAACCAACAACAGAAGAGGCTGCGCCTGTGTCTGCGCCAGCGTTGGCAACAGATTCTGCTCCCGCTTCAACACAAGATTCCGCACCTGTTTCTGTAATGCGTTCTCGTCGTACTGTTACGATTAGTTCCGCTCCCAATACGCGTGATAGAGAACAAAGTAAAGATAGAGAGGGTAGCAAAGACAGGGACAGACCTCGCGAAAAAGATTATTCAAGAGATAGAGATAGAGATAGAGGTCAAGATCAAGGTTCGAACCGCCGTTATTCCTCGCGTCCTCGTAATTATGATGATCGTCCCAAACCTGATAGAGGCTATAGCCGCAATAACGATCGTCAAAACGATAGAAATAATGTGCAACAAGATATGCCCAAAAGAAAGCCTGTTGTCATCGATAAAGACGAACTAGAAAAGGTTGCACCTAATCTTGTTCATTATTTCACGGGCAAGGAAATGTACCTCAAGGAGCTCAAAGAAGTTGATATTAATGAGCTCATTGCTGCAGCGAATTATTGTGGTATTGATAATGCCGCCGGTCTTAAAAGACAGGAAATTATTTTTTCAATTTTACAAACTCAAATTGACACGCCAGGAGAAATCTTTGGTGAAGGAATTTTAGAGACACTACCTGACGGGTTTGGTTTTTTACGATCTGAAGATTTTAACTACCTGCCTGGTCCTGATGATATTTACGTATCGCCCTCTCAGATTCGTCGTTTTAATTTGCGTACAGGTGATACCGTCTATGGTCAAATAAGACCCCCCAAAGAAGGGGAGCGTTATTTTGCTTTATTAAAAGTGGACAAGGTCAATTTTGAACCAGCAGATCAAGCACGCTTTAAGGTGTTATTTGATAACCTCACACCTTTGTATCCTGATGAAAAATTTAACATGGAGCACGACAAAAAGGAGCATACATCACGAATCATAGACTTGTTATCTCCTATTGGTAAAGGACAACGGGCATTGGTAGTCGCACCTCCCCGAACAGGTAAAACTATGATGCTTCAAAAAATAGCCAATGCTATTACGGCAAATCATCCTGATGTGGCATTGATTGTGCTTCTTATTGATGAACGTCCTGAAGAAGTAACTGATATGCAGCGGTCTGTTCAAGGAGAAGTGATTAGTTCGACGTTTGACGAGCCTGCTACGCGTCACGTGCAAGTCGCCGAAATGGTCATTGAAAAAGCCAAGCGTCTTGTCGAGCACAAAAAAGATGTGGTGATTTTACTCGATTCAATCACCCGATTGGCCAGAGCCTACAACACCGTGGTACCACCTTCAGGTAAAATTTTATCTGGTGGTGTTGACTCTAACGCTCTTCACAAACCAAAAAGATTTTTTGGTGCAGCTCGTAACATTGAAAAAGGTGGGTCTTTAACAATTATTGCAACAGCTCTTGTTGATACAGGGTCGCGTATGGATGAAGTGATCTTTGAAGAATTTAAAGGCACGGGCAATAGTGAAATTCACCTCGATCGAAAACTCATGGAAAAGAGAATTTTTCCCTGTATGGATGTTAATAAATCAGGCACACGTAAAGAAGAACTTCTTATTGACCCTGAAACGCTGAGCCGCGTTTGGATATTAAGAAAGCTTCTCCATTCACTAAATGTCATTGATACCATGGAATTTTTGCATGATAAAATGAAAGACACAGATGACAATAAAGACTTTTTGGAATCAATGAATCGATAGTTTAAAAAAACAGATAAGCCTATGAAACGGTGTCAAGAGTGAGGGCATGACTCTTTTGGAGTGGTTGGCCTATGCTCTAACGCCGGAATAACCCAATCAAGATCCCAATATCATTAAGAAAAGTCAAAACCCCTCTTTTTGTCTAAAAAAAACAACTTGCCTAACCGGCAAAAAAGCTACTATTTTGCGCGGACTTAACTCGGTTCTCGTTTATCGTGAAAACCGATAACCGATAACCGATAACCGATAACCGAAATTGATGAAACGTAAACTCACATATCTCCTCTTTGTGTTTTTTCTTTTAGCTAGTTGTGATGCTTTGGTTATGGGACAAGTGAGTCAAATTGAAGACGATATTACGCCTAGCATCACAGGAGCCCCATCAAATTATTCTCAAGCTATTTATGCGAGTACAAATCTTAATGATCTTTGTTTAGCAGATGAGTGCGAAGCTGAATATGACATTTTGCCTGATGATTATAGGGAATTTTATGATGACTTATTGCCGAATGTTTGTGCTTTTGATGTAGACCCAAATGAAAACTCACAGTTTGTCGTGCATCAGACAGACGATCTCATAAACGGGACCAATCTCATATTATCTAAGAAGGACCTCTTTTTTCTTGCCTGGACAAGTATGCGGTATCGTATCAATCCTCATTATTTACTAGGTGTTCTTATGCAGGAATCGAGTGGGAATTGCGCAGCTGTTTCTGGAGCTGGAGCGGAAGGCTGTTTTCAGATCACTAATGATTATGGCAAAGAGCAGTTAGAAGAGAGCTACGAAGAACGTGTGAATAATTGGTACTGGAATGAAAACTCTAGTGATTATTATGCTGATAGCCTTTTTGTTGGTCCTGAAGAATGGTTTGGTGAAGAGCCAGACTCAGATCAGTTTCGCATGACTCTAGAGCCTGGTTCTGAAATCGTTGGTGGTGTGGCTGTTTCGAGCGTGGTTAATTTTAATTTTGGCGTGATGGCAGCTGGCATGTACTATCGTTGGCAAGAATACTTCTTATATAATAACTATGCTTCACTCCGATCGCGTACGACAAGTTATATAACAAGCACTCCTGAAACCAAAGCATCACTAATGGCTGCGGCCTATAATGGTGGTATTGGTCGTTTGAGTAATGCCTTGCAGTGGTACAGTTCAAATTATTTGAGCGGTATGCGTTATGAAACGCGTAGCTATGTAAAGTCTGTTCTTAGTCATTGCCGAGATTTTCAGAGCGGTTCCGCTGTTTATGCCACAACGTATTCTTTCCAAGATATCGAAGAAATCATTGATCTCATCACAGTGACCTATGATGCCACTCTCGAAGTTGATAGTGAAGCACTCAAAAAAGATATTCACCAAAATTTCTTTGCCGACCAAGAAGAACTCACTTTAGTTGATGATATCAAAGCCCTCATTTATTTCATTTCAACCTATGATTCTTCCCTCGCCCCTGAATGGCCTGTTTTATAGAGCTCTATTTAGGAATTTAGCGACAATATATTATCAAAAAGAGCCCTCGTCTTGTTATTTTTCTCAAAATAGGAAACCTTGAGAGTACAGGGACCAATAATAATAGATACATAGAAATATTTATTTTGGAACAGAGTTTGCTAGTGATGATAGGCAGGGGGTAGAATAATAATCATCATGAAAAAAACAAAATACATACTCATCCTTATTCTATTTAGTCTCATTTTGAGCAGCTTTGTTCAAGCGGCTGAAAGGATTTCTTTAGGCCCAGCAATAGCAGCGAAGGGCAATATATTTGATTTTAAGAAAGTGTATTCTGGTTTACGGTGTCGTGTACAAGGGCCTGATTACTATTATAGTGATCAGGATGAAGGTTGTTATCGAGTAGAAGAGGGCACGATATTGTGGCATGGTTTTCAACATGCCTGGGATAAGACCCCGCATCGTTTGAATAAATTTGGTTCTTATTTTCGGTCTATTGATTATGAGCCCAATGATGATTTGACAGGTGGCATGCTCACAGCTGAGCGGCGTTCAATTTTTAAAGTCGGGGCTTATGATGATGAAGGCGATGTAAAAATTAAAGGGCAAATTCTCAAAACATCTGTTTTGGGTATTTATCATGATTATCTTGATGAGGATTGCCTTCAGGTTTCTGGTGATGTGGGTGATTCAGATTCTGTAACGTGTGAGGTGTCTCTTGATTTGGAAGAGATAGGGTTTGAAGACTATGATAACATCACAGTTGTGTTAAGAGGTTTTCAGCTATGGTCTTCGTCCTATGATATGGGGTATAATTCTCGGGGCTTTGCTGTGCGTGTTATCCCTGTTGCGCAAACTGAGCAGGCATATACTTTTGATGCTTACTTTTACGTGTATCCTGAACATTCACCAGATCGCCCCATGTGGGATGATGATTGCAATGACGGCAATCATTGTGAGTCTTATAAGTATGAAGCGCGCATTTATTATACTGTGATTGGTGTGCGTGAGCAAGACGGTCATGTTGTTGCCGCTTCGAGCTTGGGAACAAATTCATACTCGCAAGAAATTACCATGTACCCTTTTAAAACGCCTCCTTTGGCGAGCACATCATTGCGTCAAGCTGAGATACAAGGGGAGCCTGGTTTTGAACATGGTATTGTAGGGATACAGGGGTTTAAGTGGAAGCTAAACAGCTGGTCGTCTACAAGTGATGATGGTCGTTACATTCGTGATTTACGTTCTTATATTACAAGTGTTGATTACAGCTCGCAAACAGGTGCGGTTGATTTTTATACAACGATGTATTTTAGTAATGAGAGCGCCTGGCCATATGGTTTTGATGTTGATTTCACAATGTGGAATACGCTCATACAATTCAATGATGCACAATTCAAAAAAACAAATCCTTCCTGGTATAGTTGCACTCTAGAAAAAGGTGATACGTCTTGTACTGAAGATGTGGAACATGAGTTTGTTAACTCTAATTTATCGTCACAAAAGCAATAAAAGTTGTGTACAAAACGACTTTTTGACACTTTTTTGGTCAAGGCCAAAGCTTCATTAAAACCCTGTAAAAACAAGAAGAAAGAGAGCGTTTGAGTGTGACGTAGCAAGTTTAGTTATGCGACAAATAAAATATGAAGCAATAATAATGTGTACAAAGAAAGCGTTGTTAGCTAGTGTTATCAATAGGTTATAATTGCTTAACTTTGTAAAAGTCTTTATGGGAACGACCATGAAAATACTCAATTCAACACAACGAAAAAAACTACGTGGTATGGCACATGGCTTTAAACCGCTTGTATTTATCGGCCAAAAAGGATTAACCTCGCAACTCATACAGGCAACAGATGATGCTTTATTGGATCATGAGTTGATAAAAATTAAGTTTATTGATTGCAAAGAAGAGAAAAAAGAAATCATAGCTGAATTAGCGGCAAAAGTTTCTGGGCAGCTTGCGGGCATGGTAGGTAATGTAGCTGTAATGTTTCGCGAACACCCGGAAGAAAAAAAGAGGAAAGTTGTCATTTGACGCTAGACCCCGCAAACGGGGCAGGCGCTAGACGCTAGACGCTAGACGATAGACGTAATATGCAAACATTTCTAGTCTACATAACCACCCCCACCCCAGAAGAAGCAAAAAAAATTGCCAAAGTGCTTGTAGATGAAAGGCTGGCAGCAGGTGTGAATGTTTTGCCAGGAGTTTCTTCGGTCTATTGGTGGGAGGGCAAGGTTAATGAAGAGAGCGAGCTTATTTTGTTGGCGCAAACAAAAGAGTCTTGTGTTGAGGATCTCATAGAAAGGGTGAAGGAGATTCATTCCTACACATGCCCCTGTGTGGTTGCTGTGCCTATTGAGAAGGGGTATAAAAACTTTTTAGAATGGATTGAGAGAGAGACACAATAACTTGTATTTGGTGGCTAGTGGCTTGTGGTTGGTGAAAGTCTTTACGGACCACGGACAACGGACCACGGACAACGAGATTATGCAACTACTAGTATTGGGCACTGGTGAGGCTTTTGATGATAATGGTTTAGGAAACACATCCTTTATTTATTCAGGAAAAGGGCAGCCGACGATATTGTTTGATTGTGGTTATCAAATTCCTGAAAGGTTGTGGCAATCCCCTAAAATATACCCTCACATAGACGCTGTCTACATCACCCATTTACATGGCGATCATACAATGGGATTGGCGCCTTTGTTCATTCGATTTCTCGAAGAAAAAAGAAAGAAGACGCTGACTGTTTTTGGGCCGCGTGGTGTGCAGAAAAACATCGAAGAAATGGCAGGGCTTGCCTACTCCTCAATATTTAAAAAGATCACTTTTGCTATAGAGTTTAAAGAACTTTGTTGTGATCAAGAATTTGTCTACAAAAAAATGAAATTTGCTTGTGCGCATTCAAGTCATTCTCGTGAGAATTTAAGTGTGCGTGTATGGCCATCTCAGAAAAAAAGTTTTTGCATTAGTGGTGACGGTGCTTTGACAGAGGCTATGATGCGACTGTATCAAGGAACAGATTTGTTACTACAAGAAGTCTTTTCACCAAAGCCGGCGGGTGTATTTCATTGTGATTTAGAAATGCTGTTGGATTACACAGATGAATCAGACATTAAGAAAATTGGCGTGACACACATTTCTCGCCATTACTTAAAAGAAATGAAGCGCTTGGTTTCAAATCACAAAGCGCGTACGTATAAGCTTTTTGTTCCTAAGCCAGGGCAAAAGATTTCTCTTTAATTATTCAGAACTCAAACAAAACCCCCATATAGGGATAGAAGCCAGAGAGGTCGAGACCTGTTGTGGAAAAGCTGTTAAGGTAAGCGTAGCGAACTTCAAAGGTAAAATAAATATCGTTTACACCAATGACGGTTTCAAGGTTATGGCCTAATTGTTCAATGCGGTCGAGAAGTACACCAATGCCTGCGCCGCCATGAAAGCCAAATTTATAATTAGTGATATTGTTGCCAGTACCACGTTCGTGAAAGAAAACAAGATCACCGCCAGCTCGTAAATAAGGTAAAAAAAGTTGATCTGACTTAAAATCAAAACGAAAAATAAAATCAAAGCGCACAGGAAATAGATAGAGCGCGTAGGAATCTCCTGAGGCGCCACCTGAGCGAAGGCCAATAGCGTTTCCGCCCTCATAGCTTAGGCCTCCTGTTATGGTGAAATTAAAGCGGTCTTTTAGCAGATACCCAAATTCAACTTCGCCACCAAAGTGAGGAAAGAGCCCCACAAAATCTCTCATAGCAGAATCTGTAGGAAACCATGTGTAGATTTTTGGTTCCAAAGTCCAGTTTTGAGGTGTCTTTTCTTGGGCTTGTACTCCTTGAGCCCAAGCCAATGAAATGGTGAGCAAGCTAAAAAAAATAATGAAATGTTTTGATCGCACAACGCACAACGCACGACGCACGACGAAAAAAGAAAGTAATGGCAAAAACAACAATACGAGCAAAGAAAAGTTGTTGCCCTGTGTCTTCGTGCCAAGTGAACAACTTGTTTCTCCCAAAAAACCAGCAGGGCCAACTGTTTGTTCTGGGGCAATTGGTGTGGAAAAGCCACTTAAGGGGCTTTGTTGCTCGGCATTATCTTCTGCCAGTGCTGCGATACAATAAATCGTATCATTGGTGAGTGAAGTGATTTCTCCTACGCAACTATCTTCTGAACAGTTTGCGGGATTAATTTTTTTTGCTGTGCCGTTTGTCGTAAAGGTCAGGGCTCCTGGGCATGTTGGGTCTGTTTGGTTTTCAGCTTCTTCTGCATAAAGAAGGTATTTTGCGATGTCATCATCTGAAGAAGGGGTAAAAGTGACAAATACTTTTTGATTGCCAAAATTAACGCCTGTAATGGTAACCGCTTCAGGAGGACGATCAATAGTAAGTTCTATAGCCGTATGTCCTAAGCGTCCTTCATCATCTGTAACATGTACAAAAATTTTATTGATACCTTCTACAAAAGCTGTTCGATCAAAATTACTTACATCAATTTCTGCGGTTGTTATATCTGTATCAATGTCTGTAAATGTTGTCGCTGTAATAAGCGCTGTCCCTGTTGTGCCTAAAGGGTTGCTATTTGCTTTTATTGTATAAGAGCCGGCAATATCAGCTTGAAACGTGAGCGTGAATGTTGATGCTGTTTCAGTGACCAGCTCTTCTGTGCTGATGCTGGTGATGCTGATCCAGGGGTTTTCTGTTAATACAGAAATAGTAGCATCACCATTAGCGCTTAAAAGATACTGCGTGTCGCTGCTTGTTGTGGCTAAAGGCCCAGGTGTTCCTGATAGGATAATAGGGTCTTCATCAGTCTCTGTTGTTTCAACATCAATCACCTTTGTTGTGGAAGAGGCGTCATCGGGATTGTTTGCATCAATAACGGTAAGGCCAGTTTCACCAGAAACATAAGCTAAAACATCATTATTGCCGTCTTCAAGAATAGCGATGTGTGTGAAGCCTGTGTTGTCATCATTGTCTGCCATTTCTATGGGGTCAAGACTGGTTCCTGAGCTTTGTTGGTCAACAAAAGAGGAAGAAATAAGAGAAAAGACCCAAACAAGATTGTTGTCAGAATCAACGATAAAGGCATAATCATGATCTGGAGTGAGCGCCATATCGTTAAATGTGGGGTTAGCAGTGGTATAGGCTGTGGCTGTTGAAGAAAGTGTGGTGATCGTGTAAGCAGCTTCTGTTGGTGAAATGGAAATAATATTTCCTGTAGCCGTGCTGATCAAAATTTTATCGCCATTGCTTGCTTCAGCATAGACCATGTCTGTAGGGGTATAAGCTCCTGCTGTTGTTGACCCATCATCATTTGTCGTTGCTGTGCTGCTGTCTTCAATGGCAAATTCTGAAAATACCTTAGTAGAAAAATTATATTGCATGAAATAACCAGAGCTGTTGATCATGTAAATAATGTCGTCATCAGGATCGGCCACCATGAAAGAAATGCCCGCACTTGTCATGTTTTCAGATAGGTTTGTTTGTCGTGAGTCATGATCTTCTGTGTCTTCTTCGTCTTCATCATCATCTGAGGAGGTTGTTTCATCTGTGTTTTCAAAACTGTCTTCATCATCAAGTTCAAGTGTAGCAATGTCGCCATCAGAAAGGCCTACAATAAGCGTTGTCCCATCAGGCAGGAGAGCGACATCAGAAACAGAAGCGGTGAACGCATCGGGTTGTGTTGCGTGAGAAGCCCATGTGTCTAGATCAATGAGCAAAAAACTCGTGCTATCAGTGGTCATGCTGAAAAGGTATTCGTCCTGAAAGGTCCCTGTTTGCGGAATATAAAGACGGTCAGGTTGTGCACTTAAAAAACTAAGAGGCGCTGAAGCTGATGCGGGCGCTTTCTCTGTTATGGGATATGATTGCGCAAAAAAAGGGAGAAGAAATAGAAAAAAGAAAAAAATGTATTTTAGAGACGTACGCATGGATATGAGATTGTTATTAATGAAGAAAATCATTGGAAGCAAGCTGAATAAACGCTAGACCCCGTAAAACGGGGCAAGCGCTAGACCCCAGACGCTAGACGCTAGACGCTAGATTATAGTTGCTAATTTCATAAAAACAATAAAGATGGAAAACACATGAATTTTGTTAAAACAGTTATTTTAGGCTCTGTGCGCTTTATTATTCAAATTATTTTCTTTGTTGTTGAGCGCATTACAGATTTTGTTGATGCCTTAGCTTTTAAATTTATTACAGTCTTTCAGCCTCCTGAATATATTCGCAAAGGTGCGTGTAAAAGTTCAGGAACCTGTTGCAAACAAATTGGGCTCAGTTTGCCGTGGTCCTGGGTCAAGAGGCCTGGTATTGTGGCACTTGTTCGCAAATGGCATTTTCTGCGTTATAATTTTGAACCACTTGGCATGGTTGATAACATGCTAGTTTATAAGTGTCTTTATTTAAAAGAGGACAACAAGTGTCCTATACATAGATATAAACCAAAACTGTGCCGTGAATTTCCCGCACGCAAACTTATTGGCAAGGTTGACTTGTATAAAGGTTGTGGTTTTTATTATGTAACGCGAAAAGCAGAAAAGTTTGAAGCTGTTTTACAAAACAAGAAAAGGTAACTTTTATGAAGATTAAAGTATTTCCTGTTGGCTCCTTTCAAAGCAATTGCATTGTTATCATGGATACGGATAAGAAAAAAGCCGTTGTGATTGATCCAGGAGCAGAGGCAGAAAAAATTCTTCGCGACATCCAATCTCATGATTGTGTTGTTCAGAGTATCTTGCTCACACATGGGCACATTGATCATATAGCGCAGGCAGGCCAATTTCATGAGCAAACAGGGGCGCCTATTTTTCTTCATAAAAAAGACTTAGATCTTTTTAATCAATTGCCTGATCAGGCACGCATGTTTGGGGCAACCGTTTCTGAAAAAACACCCACAATTACGCATTTTCTTGATGTAGAAAACAACCTCATACTTTGGGAAGGCCTTCAGTTTAAAATAATCTTTACGCCGGGACATTCTCCAGGATCTGTTTGTTTTTATTGTGAGCACTTTGCCTTTGAAAAGGCCAAGGATGAGGTTGTTGATCTTTCGCTTTTATTAAGTGGTGACACTCTTTTTAAAAATTCAATTGGACGTACTGATTTATGGGAAGGTGATTATGATAGCCTCATTGCTTCTGTAAAAGAGAATATTTTTACTCTTCCTGATGATACATTAGTTATTCCAGGGCATGGTCCACAAACCACTGTGGGCTTCGAACGGATGAATAACCCATTTTTTTAGAATCCTCTACA
>JAHJDR010000389.1 GCA_018812345.1 bacterium
CCTGTTTTCTTTTCTCCTTTTTCATCAAGGTTGAGTTGTCCTTTTTCGTTTGTTAAAGGCACGCCTGCTTTACGAAAGTATTTTTGTGTGAGAACTTCTGTGGCGACTTGTGACCATGATTCTGGAACTTGGATATCATCGGCATAAAAAGCTACAGATCCATCCGGATTTTTAATTTCACAAGTTTTGCTGACAAATTTCATTCCTTGATAAGGAGATTCACCCTTTGTTGTAAAAACGCGTTTGATTTTCATTTTTTTTCCTCTGATACCCCTAGAAAGAGCTTTTCGTTAAATAATTCACTAAAATTCCGACTTGTCCACAATATCTGGTACAACAGCGGGCATTTAACCACAATATATTGTGGTCGACAACATGTTTTCGTTACTAATTTTAAGCCTGTGATATCACATTATTTTTCATTGACGCATGTCGTCATGATTTCAGGCTAGAATAAAAATAATCAGAGAAAAAGAAGTTATATCATAGGATTACATATAGATTTTATTTTTGTATTGACCCTGACTTTTAGTTTTTTTCACGCGTTTCAACACATTAGGTTTTTTTGTGTAAAAGAATAGGTAACGTAGTGAAAAATAGAAGTTCCCCCTTGGCTGCATTCTACTCTTAAATATCCATAGCTTTTTGTGGCATTGATTTATTGAAAAACACAGTACAAATCTAATAAACAAGAGGCCAATAAAAAAGGAAGTATTTCTATGAAATCAATAGCTGCTAGAATGAATCGTATTAAGCCATCAACAACACTTGCTATTACGGCTCGAGGAAAAGAACTCAAGGCTCTGGGAAAGGATATTGTACCCTTTGGTGCGGGGGAGCCTGATTTTGATACCCCTGTATATATTAAAGAAGCAGCTAAAAAAGCTATTGATGATGGACAAACACGCTATACAGCAGTTCCAGGAACAAATGAACTTAAAGATGCGCTTATTCAAAAACTGAAAAAAGAAAATGATCTGACGTACACGCGTGACGAGGTCATGGTTACTAATGGCGGTAAGCACGCGCTCTTTCAGATTTTTATGGCTTTAGTTGAAGCGGGAGATGAGGTGATTGTTCCAGCGCCGTATTGGGTGAGTTATCCGGATCAGATTGCATTATTTGGTGGCAAACCTGTTCTTTTGGAAACTACGGATCAAACCAATTTTAAAATTACGCCACAACAATTGAAAGAAGCGATTACAGAGAAGACAATTGCCTTTATTATTAATAGTCCGAGCAACCCCTCTGGCGCTGCTTATCATCCTGATGAACTCCAGGAGCTGGCACAAATTTGTTTGAAAAATAATATCTATATTATCTCAGATGAGATTTATGAGCATATTATTTATGATGATTTTCCTGTACGCTCGCCAGCCAGTTTGGCACCAGCCTTTAAGGACATTACGATCATAGCCAATGGTGCTTCAAAGTGTTTTGCCATGACCGGTTGGCGCATGGGCTTTGCGGCAGGACCAGCTCCCTTAATTAAGGCTATGAGCAAAGCGCAGGGTCAGTCGACATCAAATGTTTGTTCTATAACACAGGCGGCTTGCGTAGCGGCTTACACAGAAACAACAGATGTTATTTCACAGATGACTATTGCCTTTAAGGAAAGGCGTGACTATATAGTGCCCGCGCTTAATGGTATTGAGGGAATATCATGCAATACACCACAAGGTGCTTTTTATGTATTCCCTAATATAACAGCCTTATTGGGCAAAAAAACACCCAAAGGGTTGGTGTTGCAATCAACAGCAGATTTTTGTTTATCACTTCTCGAAGATTATCATGTGGCAACTGTTCCCGGAAGTGCCTTTGGAGTGGAAGGTTATATACGTATAAGTTATGCTACAGGCATGGAAGAAATTAAGAAAGGCATTAAGCGGATTGAGACGATGGTAGCGGAGTTGGTATAATACATAAATATAGAATTTAATAATTTATATTGAGTCAGGATCCTGTTGCTTATTAAAAAACTAGCGACGAGAGACCAGCGACTAGCGACGAAAAATGGAGAAATTATGAATAAAGATAAATTAGTAGAATTACTCGGCAGTGATGCCAATAATTTATTAGAACACAAAGCAATCGTATCAACAGATCTTTTACAGGTCCCTGGACCAGATTTTATTGATCGCGTGCTTGTGCAAACAGATCGCAATCCTCAGGTATTAAGATCTATGAGCCAAATTTTTAATACAGGTCGCCTAAAAGGAACAGGTTATGTTTCTATTTTACCTGTAGACCAAGGGATTGAACACAGTGCTGCGGCAAGCTTTGCACCAAACCCCATTTATTTTGATCCTGATAACATCATTAAACTAGCCATTGAAGGCGGTTGTAATGCGGTGGCCACAACTTTTGGTGCTTTCGGTTCTGTGGCCAGAAAGTATGCTCACAAAATTCCTTTTATTGTAAAAATCAATCACAACGAACTCATGACGTGCCCAAACACATTTGATCAAATCATGTTTGGTTCTGTTGAAGAAGCATGGAACTTAGGTGCGGCCGCTGTTGGCGCAACAATTTATTTTGGTTCAGAAGAATCAGGGCGTCAAATCCAAGAAGTGTCTCAAGCTTTTCAAATAGCTCATGAACTTGGCATGGCCACTGTTTTATGGTGTTATTTAAGAAGTCCTGAATTCAAAAAAGATAAAGATTATCATGTGGCAGCTGATCTTACAGGCCAAGCCAATCACTTGGGTGTGACCATTCAAGCGGATATTATCAAACAAAAACTTCCTGAAAACAACGGTGGTTTTAATGCCATTAAATTTGGCAAGACACATCCTAAAGTTTATAGTGAACTTTCCACAGACCATCCTATTGATCTTTGTCGTTACCAAGTGCTTAATTGTTTCTCAGGTCGTTCGGGACTCATTAACTCAGGTGGCGCTTCTAGTGGTGCTTCAGATTTAGCAGAAGCCGTGAAAACAGCCGTAATTAACAAACGCGCTGGTGGCACGGGCCTCATCTCTGGTCGCAAAGCTTTCCAACGCCCTATGAAAGAAGGCGCAGCACTCCTACAAGCCATTCAAGATGTGTACTTAATGAATGATGTGACTATAGCTTAATGGCCCTACGGGCCGAGATGGGCTCACGGACCTATGATCTTTTTATAAGGGCTGCCTTTTCTTAGCACGACTTTCTGAACAAAGTGAGGTTAGTCGCGCTTAGACCCCGCTTTGCGGGGTTTTGCTTTATACGCCTTGCGCTAAAAGAGTGACAACTATTTGATTAAGACTCACACCTTCTTGAACAGCTCTGACAACAAGTGATTGATGGAGTTGTTTTGGAACACGTACATTGAATTTTCCACTAGGCTTCTTTTTAAGAACAGGATCAGGAATAGGGTGTTTGAGTCTTTTTGCTGTTCTCATCCAACTTGTAATGGCATCATTAGCATTTTTTGCCGCAGCCGTTATCGTTTTTCCATGGGTTATACATCCTTCAAGTTCAGGCGCTTCAGCAATATATGCTTGGTCTTCTTCTGACCAAAGAATGTTAACAATGTAAGCGTATTTTTGTTTCATAAAAGACCTCTTTTATTCAATATCTTGAATATTTGTTTTTGCTGATAGCGTGGAACTTCTTTAGTGTGCGTTGCTATGACAATATGGACATCGGAATAGTCTTTATGTCCCCAAACTTCATGAGAGCCTTTACCACGGTATTTTTTAAATTCTAAATGAGTTAACAAAGTATCCAATTCAGCTTTTTTAATTGTTTGTTTTTCAAGTTTCGTAATAAGTTTTATTGTTGTGACCATATTATAGTACCATATGTAGTGGCTATTAATCAAGAGGGCTATTTAGTGTATGACAGAGCCTGTATGAAACATCTATGCATGAGGTATGCCAAGTTAGTTGATTTTCTAAGCTGTTGATTTTATATAAGTTGAGGATGGATAGTTTCAAATTCATAGTCCCAAATCTCATATGCGGGACTTCTGTGGGACTGGACATGAAATTTCTAAAAGACCTGTATTTGGGAGCTTGGACACTTGCAAAAAACTGCCAAATAAGTGTAAAAGAGAGAAATTATTAAGGTTTTCTAGTTAGAGGTATCTATGTTTAAATTAGTGGAAAAGGTTTTTGGTTCAGCAAACGATCGTATGCTTAAAGCTTATATGGCTCGAGCCAAAGAAATAAATGCATTAGAAGGTAGAATTTCAAAAATGACTGATGAGCAGCTCAAGGCAAAGACGCCAGAATTTAAACAAAAAATTGAAAATGGGGCTTCGCTTGAAGACATCATGTATGAAACCTATGCTGTTGTTCGAGAAGTTGCAAAACGTACATTACACATGCGTCATTTTGATGTGCAGCTCGTTGGTGGTATGGTTTTGCATGAAGGCAAGATCGCAGAAATGAGAACCGGTGAAGGGAAGACTCTTGTGGCAACCCTGCCCATTTATCTCAATGCGCTTACGGGTAAAGGGACGCATGTTGTTACAGTGAATGATTACTTAGCAAAGCGTGATGCTCAATGGATGGGCGTTGTTTATAAGTTTTTGGGCCTTTCTGTGGGCAGCATTGTTCACGGTTTAAGTGATGTGGAAAGACGTGCTGCGTATCGCTCAGATGTAACTTACGGGACTAATAATGAGTTTGGTTTTGATTATTTGCGCGATAACATGAAGTTTTCCATTGAAGCCATGGCGCAAAAGAAACTTAATTTTGGCATTGTGGATGAAGTGGATTCTATTCTTATTGATGAGGCCCGAACGCCTCTTATTATTTCAGGTCCTTCCGACCCTTCTACAGACAAGTATGTTACCATCAATCGCATTATTCCGGGCTTAAAACTAGAGACACATTTTCATGTAGAAGAAAAGTCACGCGCGGCAACGCTTACAGAAGAAGGTGTTGCTGAAGTAGAACGACGTTTAAATATTGAAAACCTTTATGACTCTCACAATATTGAGATTCTACATCATGTGATTCAAGGGCTTAAGGCACATGCTGTTTTTAAATGTGATGTTGATTATGTAAAAAAAGATGGTCGCATCATGATTGTTGATGAGTTTACAGGTCGTATCATGCCTGGGCGTCGTTGGTCAGATGGTTTGCACCAGGCTATTGAAGCCAAAGAAGGTGTGAATATTGAATCTGAAAATCAAACGTTAGCCAGTATTACGTTTCAGAATTTTTTCCGTATGTATAGCAAACTAGCCGGTATGACAGGCACAGCCTTAACAGAAGCGGAAGAGTTTCAAAAGATTTATGGATTAGGTGTGGTCGCTATTCCGACCAATAGACCGATTGCCCGTACTGATTTAAACGATGCGATTTATAAATCAGAAAAAGCTAAGTTTAAAGCGGTTGTTGAGGACATTAAAGAGGAGAATAAAAAAGGGCGACCAATTCTTATTGGTACAATTGCTATTGAAAAATCTGAACAGCTTTCAAAAATGTTAGAACGAAATGGTGTTAGGCATAATGTGCTTAATGCTAAACAACATGATCGGGAAGCTGAAATTATTGCTCAAGCAGGTCGTTATGGTTCTGTAACGGTTTCAACAAATATGGCTGGTCGTGGTACCGATATCATGTTGGGTGGTAACCCAGAATTTTTAGCAAAGGCTAAGGTTGATCCTGAAACAGATCCTGAACGTTATCAAAAAGTATTGGCTGAAATGAGAGAACAATGTGCTCAGGAACATGACAAAGTTGTTGCTGTGGGTGGTCTTTATGTTTTGGGTACAGAGCGCCATGAGTCCAGGCGTATTGATAACCAATTGCGCGGTCGTACAGCACGCCAAGGAGATCCAGGGCAAACGCGATTTTATATTTCTCTTGAAGATGAGCTCATGCGTCGTTTTGGTTCAGAGCGCATTTCAAATATTATGGAACGTCTCGGCATGCATGAAGATGATGCTATTGAACATAAGTGGATTACAGGGGCAATTGAAGGCGCCCAAAGAAAAGTTGAAGGGCATAACTTTGATATTCGTAAACATGTTCTTGATTATGATGATGTTATGAATCAGCAGCGACGTGCTCTTTATGATAAGAGGCGTAAAATATTAGCAGGTGAAAAGCTACATGATGAACTCACTGATATGACGGATTTGTTGATTTCCGGCATTATAGATCAATATGGTCCGGATCGAAAAGGTAAGGTTGATGCGGCTATACTGGATCAATATTTCTTTGATCAATTTGGTTTTCATTTTGCTTTACCTGAAGGCGAAATTACAGAAGATACAGTTGGTCATAAGATGTTTGATGATACCAACAACTATTTAACTGAAAAAGAAAGCCAATGTGGTAAGTCGGTCATGGATCAAGCGATTAAATTTTTCATGCTCACAACCCTTGATGAGTTATGGAAAGATCATTTATTGACCATGGATCATTTGCGTGAAGGAATTGGTTTGAGAGGTTATGGCCAAAAAGATCCTAAAAATGAATACAAAAAAGAAGGGTTTTCTCTTTTTCAAGACATGATGTTTCGTTTTTCACAACAAGCCGTAGAAAAAATCTTTAAGGTTCGTATCAGAACAGAAGAAGAAGTTGCTCTAAAAGAAGAATTGGAGCAAGAGGTTAAAGAAATTCGCGGTGAGCTCAAGCGTGACTCATCGGGAACAGTAAAGCGTGAAATCCCAAAAATAGGAAGAAATGATCCTTGTCCCTGTGGTTCAGGAAAGAAATATAAGAAATGTCATGGAAAAGGGATCGTTGCTGCCTAGTGGCAGATTGAAGAGTGAAAAGTGAAAAATACATGAATGAAAAACATGAATGAAAAAGGTCTGTTTTTCAGTTTGAGAAAGCTGTTTTGAATAATGTCAGTATATTGGCGTTTCGTTTTTATTAAAACGCGCTTAAGCCAAAAATAACCAAACCATTACAGGTACTTAATAATAATTAAATTTATCCACTTTGGCACAGACATTGCTTATATAGTCTTGCATGAAGGCTAAAGAATATCAAAAAATGTTGGATTTGATTGACGATGTTCGTTCATTGAGTTTTCGTGTTTCCGGTCAAGCAGATGCCATTAAAGTGAGAAAAAACAACGTAGAAAAGCTTCGAAGGACTATCAAGAAATTGTGAACACACAAACGACCCTAGAGAAGAAAAGCAAAAGTCTTTCAAATAAAATTGATCAACTCAAAGAAATCTTCAAAACACATCAAAAATAAGCATCTTATGACAATTTAACTACAAAAGCACAATTCTTCGAAGCCTTTTAGCCTGCTGTGTTAAAGCTACGCAGTGCTATTCTTTATAGAGATTACCACAGAAGACGGGATGAAAACGAGAAGAAGAATAAAAATCATTTATTTTTTAAATAAAAAAACATATCATACATCCGTGAATACAAGCAAAGACAACAGGCGATATCCTCGTATTGATCATGTTACATCACAACAAATTATTCGTCTTGATGAAGCGCAAACACCACATAAAAACTATATCATAACAAAGAACATGTCTGCTTGTGGGATTCGTTTTACAACCCATGAAGAGCTGACAAGCTGTGCGCATTTTATGATTTATCTGAATGATCATCTTGTAAAAAGCATTACAGCAAATACCAAAAACTGGTTTAGGTTGGGCTGCTATTATTTAGCTCGTGTTGCGTGGACGCGTGAACTCAAGACAGGCTTATATGAAGTTGGCGCTAGTTTTCTTGAACGGGAAAGTTGCAATCATGAGCAGCTTGAAACGTTTACAGAACTTGTCAATCTTGATATGCTCGACATGTTGCCTGCTGTAACACACGTTTAAAGCGCTATTCTTTTGTTCTAAAAGGTGTCGTCCTTTCCTTTTTTATCACAACACCACAAGCCCCATGTTGGTCTGTTCGTAAAATAGTTGATGAGATGTTAGTGAGATGTGTCAATGTTTGTGTGTGAGGATGGCCAAAACGATCTTGTTTTCCCACACCCATGCTGACTATTTTAGGTTGTACTTTCTTAAGAAAATCAGAAGAGCTTGCTGTTTTGCTGCCATGATGACTAACTTTCAAGTAATCTGCTTTAAGCGCGTTGTCATATGTTTGTATGAGATCCTTTTCACGTGTTTTGACAATGTCACCTGTAAACAACGCTCGAAACTGTTTGTGTATCATGAGGAGAACTAGAGAGGCATTGTTTCCTTTGTAGGGTTTTTTGCCAGCTGTTGCGAGCACTTCAAGCGAGGTGTTGTTATCAATAAAAAAATTTTCATAATTTGATTTAACAATTATTGATGTATTGTGATCGCGTATCTCTGCTAGTAGTTTTTGAAAAAAGGGCTTCTTACTATGAGTATCATTAATCCACACATCACCTATCGCTATATTTCCCAACAAACCAGAGAGCCCGCCGACATGATCAAGATCGTCATGTGTGAGGAGGACAAGATCAAGATGGGTAATCCAGCTGTGTTTTAAGAAGGGTAAGAGTACATTGTTGCCAATGTCAAAAAAAGGCTGACCTCCTGTATCAATGAGAATGTTTTTATGACGAGTTTGGATAAGCAGGGCATCGCCTTGGCCAACATCGATTTGTGTTATTTTAAAATCGTAACTTAAATGAAGTTCATAAAATGTGTGTCCCAGACTAAAGAGGAAGAGAAAAATAAGAGGGAGTATTATTTTGAGTTTTGATTTGATGAACAACAAAAACAGAATGATATAAAAGAGCAGGAGATGACTTGTATGTGGTTTATAAAAAGAGATGATAGGTAGGGAAAGGACGTTAAGGGTCATGAGGGTTTTGAGAAATAAGATAAGGCTTTGATCAAAAATAATCAGAATAAAAGAAGCGAAAGAGGGGAATAAAAGTATACTGCAAAGGCTTAAGAGTGTGAGTGGGATCATGATAAATTGAAAAAAAGGAATAGCCCATATGTTATGAATAAAGCCATTTAGAGATGCCGTGTTAAAGTGGTAAAGAATAAGTGGTGTGAGAAAAATATTGAGCGTTAGAGAAAGAAAAAGGGCATGGGTAAAAACGTGTATCATTTTTGACTGAGAGTGAAGCCATTCTTTTAGTTTGCGAGGGAGGAGCTTTGGATAAATAATGGTGATAATCAGTATGCAGAGGAAAGAAAGCTGAAAAGAGATATCATATAATGAAAAGGGTGAAAAAAGCAGAATAATGAAAGCTGCCGAGAGAATAATGGTGCTCAAATTTTTTTGTCTATTGATAATAATAGCGATCAAGTACAGCATGATCATGATGCTGGCGCGCAATATAGAGGCTCTTGGTTCGAGAATGCTGAGGTAAAGAACAACAAACAAAAGAGTGCAGAGAGCGGCTATTTTTTGTTTAGAAATATAGAGGTAGAGCAGAGGGGTGAACTCTGTGAGTTTTGTGATGAGAATAAAGATAAGAGCACACATGATGCCAAAATGTGTGCCTGAAATGGCAAAGAGGTGACTGAGCCCGGCATCTTGAATTTTTATTTGGTTCTCTTGAGTAATTGAGCGTATGCCAAGCATGAGCTGTAAAATGAGATCTTTGTTTTTTGCGGGGCTGAACTGTATGGTCCGAAATATTTTTTGGCGTACCCCATCAGTTAGTGATGCCGCTGTTTTGTTAATGATCGTTATGTCCTTGCAAGAGGGCACATAAGCCTTTCCCCAAATACCTTGTCTTTGAAGGTGTTTTTTATAATCAAAGCCTCCAGGGTTAATGAAATGTTTTGGTTCTTTAATGGCTCCTGTAAATAAAATAGTGCTTTTTTGTGTGATGTGACAGGTTTCTGGTATTGTTAGCAGGACACGACCGTGTACGTGTTCTGACTTTTCCTGATGTGTTTTTTGCTTTAGATCAAGAGTGAGCATTGTTTTATTAAAGGTAAACACAGGGCGTTTCGCAATTTGGGCATGATAGGTTGTTTTTGCGTGTGTGATATTTTGGCTTAAATGTTGTGTTTCATTATTATGGAAGGGAAAAGAAATATTTTGTTGATCGAAAAGTAATATAAGGAAAATTTGAATAATCAGAAGGTAAAGGATGTATGATTTTTTGGACAGCATAATATCACAGACTTATATTATCAAGAATCATGCCAAGGTTGTGGAGTTGAATTTATTAGGGTTTTATCTAGTAGCGTCTCAAGGGCTTGTCTCTGGGACTGAAGTGAGACTGAAGTGAGACTGAAGTGAGACTGGTTCAATATCCAATAACCAATATCCAATCATCAAGTGAGGATTTAAATTTTACTAATAGAATGAGTATTGATTACTGGATATTGGATATTGAAAACGGGTTAGTCTGTTTTTGGTGTTTTTGCTAACAAGGCATCAATCTCTGTAAATAACTCCAGAACAACATCTTGAATGCGATCGAAATTACGGCTGTTTGATTTATTGTTGAGGACGCGTTCAAGCCTGGCGCGAATGCCCTTAAGAAAAATGCACGACTTTTCATTGAGGTTATCATGACAGTTTTCAAGAAAGGCGTGGATATTCATGCCATTTAATATCAGTTGATTGTTTTCATCAAAGAGGACAGACAAACCATCTGTTGTGGCATCATAACGTTGTTTAATAAACTCACTGATGCGGGCAATATACGCATCACAAAGGGAAAAAATGACACCCAAATCGTCATCTGAAAACTCACCTTTTTCTTTGCGAGACCAAAAGGTGCGTTTTTTTCTTCTTTTAAGAGAGTTCTTTCTAAAGGCTTCTAGCTCATTTGCTAGCGGAGATAATAGTTGGGGATTATTCATAGCTGTATCGCGTATGAGTTCACCAATCTCTTGTCCTTCATAATAGAGTCGTCTGTTTGAATATGATAAGGTATCAGGGTAACCTTGTTGTTTTCGAGGTGCTTTTATTTGTGGTCTTTGGGTATAATCATCTTGAGCTATACTTGAATAGCGTACGCGACGGACTTTTTTGAGTGATTTTATTTCCATCAACTAACTCGTTTCACTAATGTGAGCGACGATGGTTTGAAAAGGTTTAATCAAGTGCTCAGTTTGAGGATTTTGACACAGACATCTTTTAAACTGTGCTAAGAAATCAGGCAAGTCTGGATGATCTTCAATTGAATTTATTTTATGGCCATTGAGATAAAAGCTGAGCCTCAGGGCGTCAAGATGGATAACCGTTACATTATTTTCATGCAGAAATGTATAGGTTGCTTTGTCTTGAGCAAAGAAAATATTTCCATCATAGTAACCATTCTTCTTATGTATTTCGTCTAACGAAACAGGTGGTTGTTTTTTTCGAGAACGTTTTTGATGTTTTTTTAATTCGTGCTCTTGCATATTCGTTGTCTTAGCCATATTCCACGACCCCCTATATGTCTTAGAAGCAGGTTTCATGCCAAATCAAAAAAAAATCTCCTGGGATAACCTTATGATATTCAACAACATTATCATTATGAAAATTGTGACACAGAGGTAATTTTTGCTCGAAATTTGTTTTTTCTCTAAATGAGAGATACATTTTTACCACTTTGAAAAATGCTAATGATTTAAATGTATTGGCAAGTGTTTGTCCTGTTAAGTTGCTATCAACCTTGTTAAAGGATGTCCGGGAAACCA